>NZ_JAYESN010000085.1:0-18618 GCF_034860625.1 Lamprobacter sp. | reverse complement strand
CATGGACATCAATACCCCCAACGCCGAACTGCTGCACAAGATGCGCGAACTCATCAAACTGATGAACGTGCAGCTGCGCCATTTTCCCAATCATGAGCGCTATGCCCTCAGCCAAGAGATCCGCCAAGCCGCTTACGGCTGCTATGGCGGCATCGTCCGCTGCATCAAGCGCTATCACAACAAAACCGCCCTCAATGAGCTTGACCTGCAGCATGAGCAACTGCGCATGCTGGTCAACCTCGGCTTCGAGCTGGGTTACTATGACTACAAAGACGGCAAGCGCGCGCATACCGAACAAGAAGCGCTGCGCCGTTACACCGCCTTGTCCATCCTCATCAATGAGGTAGGCGCCATGATTGGCGGTTGGCTTCGCAGCCTTCGGGCTGCAAGCGGGTAGGGGCTTAACGTGTTCCCGATCGGTGGCGGCAATTGGAACAACACCTCCAATGCCGGCGTGTTCAATCGGAACTGGAACAACCATCGCTCCAACGTCAACACGAACAACAGCTTTCGTGCTGCCGTCCCCGACTCTGCCTTCAACCTGACATCCTGCATCAGGAAGACTGGAGACAAAGGGAGCTTCCTATCCGGGCATCTTGCCGAAATCCTCACGGCCGCGCGTTCCAGTATCACCCGAGACCGTCCGCGCGCGCCGATCCACCCCTGGCCAAACCCGCGGGCAAACCCCAGGCTCAACCCTTGGCGCAACCCGCGGCCATCAAGTTACCTGACGCCCGCCTTACGAACACCAAACCCTAGCCCCGCACCCAACCCAAAAGGCCCCACCATCCCCCAGCGCCACGGCAACCTCTTCGCGCAGCTCGATGAAGCCAGCCTCTATCGCGCCTATCTGCGCACCCGCAGCGGAAAACGCCACCTGCCCTCCACGCAGCAGTTCGAGCAAGACCTTGGCGCCAACCTCCACGCCCTGCACCAAGCCCTGCACGCCGACACCTACCAGATCCAGCCCTATCGCCGCTTCATGGTCAACGAGCCCAAGCCGCGCGAGATCAGCGCCCCGGCCTTTGTCGATCGCGTCGTGCAACACGCCCTCTACGAACTGATCTACCCGATCTTCGACCGCACCTTCATCCACGATAGCTACGGCTGCCGCGTCGGCAAAGGCACTCACAAAGCCGCCGACCAGGCGCTGCGCTTCCTACGCGCCTCACACCCACAACGCTACACCCTGCAGCTCGACATCCAGCGCTTCTACTACAGCATCGACCGCGGCCACCTGCGCCACCTGATCGCGCAAAAGATCAAAGACCCGCGCCTGCTCAGCCTCCTGCTGCGCTTTGCCGAACGCCCCGAACCCGCCGGCCTGCCCATTGGCAACCTGCTCAGCCAACTGTTCGCCCTGATCTACCTCAGCCCCACCGACCATTGGATCAAGCGCGAGCTCAAGATCCGGCGCTACGTGCGCTATGTCGATGACAGCATCTTGTTCAACCTCAGCCGCCAACAAGCCAAAGACACCCTTGGACTGATCCGCCAACACCTACGCGACACCCTTGGCCTCAACCTTTCGCGCCATCGCATCGCCCGCGTGCAGAACGGGATCAACTTCGTCGGCTTTCGCGCGTGGCCCAGCCATCGCCTCGTGCGCAAGCGCAGCCTCTACCACTTCAGCCGCGCCCTGCGCGCTGGCCACATCGACAGCCTCAACGCCCTCATGGCCCACGCCCAACACACCGCCACCCTCGGCCACTATCGGCGCCGCATCGCCAGCGAACGCCCAGCCCTCGCGCCCCTGCTCGCCCACATGGCATGACAGATTGATAACATGCCAACATGCAAACGTACCAACACGCCAACATGCCACATATCAACACACCTACATGACCACATGACCACATGACACCCCTCAACTCACCCTGACCAAGCTCAATCACCGCCCAGCGCGCAAGGCGACCAGCCCACCGCAGCAAATCAAACCTGGAGCTAGCCCATGCAAACCTACAGCTACACCCCCCAAGTGCAACCCGGCCCCACCGGCACCATCACCGCTTTCATCAGCGCCGAGAGCAGCCAGCTGACCGAAATCGGCGACTACGACGGCCGCCGCATCGTCATCGCCCCCGATGGCGAACTCCCCCCCGCGCAACCCGCCGCGATCGACTGGCGCCAAGAGCAGCCCGACACCGACCCCGCGCTCGCCACCTGGATCAGCCAAACCCGCTACAGCACCCTCGTCGAAGCCGCCCGCGCGCGCAAGCACAACGCCCGCGACGCCGCCCGCGTCAGCGCCGAAACCGGCGGCTTCACCTACGCCGGCCACCTCGTCGCCAGCGACGAACGCAGCATCGCCCGCATCGGCAACGCCGCAACGGCCGCGCTGACCGCCAACGCCGCCGGTCAGCCCTTCAGCGTCGACTGGCTTTGTGCCGATGAAACCGTCCTCGCCCTCGACGCCGCAGGAATGCTCGCCCTGCAAAGCGCCCTCGTCGCCCACGGCCAAGCCTGCCACGACGCCAGCCAAGCCATCAAAGCCCAAATCAACGCCGCAGAGACGCTGGCCGAACTCAGCGCCATTGATGTCACCGCAGGTTATCCTGCATAAGCCAACCCAAGAAAGCGTGGCAAAAAAACTGGCAGACACCCTAAGCCTCTGACCCACAAAGCCAACCAGCGGCCTGCAAAGCCGTGGACGCCGGTTCGATTCCGACCTCAGCCTTCATCTTTTCAAACACTTAGCCCGCATCACGCGGGCTTTTTTGTGCGTTGCTGCCACCCCGCGCCACTCGCTTTCAATCGCTTACACTCAGGCGAGTGGCAGTGCCACGCGACAGCGGGCACAGTAGGCCGTGGACGCGAGCGCATAAGATCGTGAATAGTTTGTACATCGTTTTGTACATGGGGCAGCGGTGGCGACGAAACGCAAGCGGGGCGGGACCTGGCATTACGTCATCCGTCGCTCGGGATTGCTCGAGCGGCCGATCTATCTGAGCTTTGGCGATGAGACCGAGGGCGATGCGTACATCCGCCGCCTGGAGGGGCTACTCGATCGCGGCATCGTGCCGCAGGAGCTGGTCCGCCCGTCAGCGCCGGCGGCGACGCTGCTTGGGATTATCCGCGGGTATCTGGGCGAGATCCGCGCATCGGCGGATGATCGGCGCATCCTCGAGCGCTGGCTGATCGAAGATCGGCTGCCCGATGTGCCCGCCACAGGCCTGGATTACGATTGGGCGCTAGGGCGTGTGGCGGCTGATCAGGCGGCCCAGTTGGCGCCCAGCACGATTCGACACCGCACCGGTGCGCTCGCCAGGTGCCTGGATTGGGCGGTGCGACGCGAGCATCTGATCAGCAATCCGCTCCGCCTGCTCCCGCGCGGCTATGCCGGCTATGGCGATGGCGAACGGCAGGACCAAGAGCGAGATCGCCGACTCTCGGCCGAGGAGGAGGCCGCGGTTCGGCGGGTGCTTGCGGGCGGCTATGTGCCAGAAGGAAAGCAGCGAGCGCTTCGCCTGGAGCATCGGGAAGCCCACCTGCTGCTGTTTGAGCTTGCGCTTGAAACCGCGATGCGGCTTAGCGAGATCTACACCCTGGAGAGCAAGCAGGTCGACCTCGGCGGCCGGACGATCTATCTCGACCGGACAAAGAATGGCGACAAGCGGCAGGTGCCGTTATCGAGCGTCGCGCTTGTTGCGCTGGGTGATTGGATTGGGGTTGATCGGTGCGGGCTGCTGCTGCCGTTTTTCGATGGGAACCGGCGCAAGACGACGGCCCGTCTAAGCCATATCTGGAGCCGCGTCTTTGAGCACGCGGGGTGTCCTGATGTGCGCTGGCATGATCTGCGGCATGAAGCGACGTGCAGGCTGTATGAGCGCACGACGCTGAGTGATCTCCAGATCAGCCGCATCACGGGGCATCGCTCGTTGGCGATGCTAAGGCGCTATGCGAATCTGAGGGGGTCTGATCTGGCGGATCGGCTGTGGTGATTCTGCCTAGTTACCTGTTAGGCTAAAACAGGAAATCAATCAATGAGCGGAATTTTCGACACCACCGAGATTGAAATCCCCTGCGAAAATTGTTGCCGCAAAATCAAGAAAAGCATCGGATGGATAAAGTCTCACCGTCAACTGACTTGCGGATGCGGGGCAACAATCATTCTCGACACGAATCAGTTCAAAACTGAGATCGCTAAAGTTGAAAGATCGCTGGCTGATTTGAAGCGCGCTCTTAAATAGACTTAAGAACGCTGAAAACGGGCTAGAGTCGCAATTAATGCTTATATTGCTCATGGTTTACCTTTTACCTTCTAATCAAAAAAGCCTAACAAGCCGCTCAAGCCGACGCCAAACCGCGCATTGAGCTTTGGGTTGTAAGTTCTAGTCTCGTGGCTGCGCGGTTTGGCGCGCCTTAGCTTGGTCGTTAGGCTGAAATGCGCTTGTGCTCTGCAAATTCTCTTGCAAAATCAAGCGCAGACTCAAATGAATCGAACCTGGATTCTGGTCCCCATGTCCCTTTGCAAAGCAAGGGCGATCCATCAAGAACGGCGTACCATTTCCAGCCTTCGTCGCCATTTAGGGGAATCGCGCAGGGACCGCTGAAAAACAGAGCCTCCTTGAAATCTGCCGGGAATCCGTCAGGGGTCGTAGGCTTGCTATCGTCGTTTGGCGTCAGTGCTTCTATGTCCTGCGCAAACGCAGTATCCGAGAGCATTTTGCGTAAATCGTTTTTCGTAATCGTTGCGTTCATGATTGCCTCAAATAATCGTTTAACCAGTCACTCAAGCCGACCCGCGCTGAAACGTCGTAGCTCGCCCGCGGGGTTGGCGGTAGCGCGGGCGCCTTAGCTTGGTCGTTATCCGTACTTTACAAGATCCGGCAACTCTCGCCTCGGCCCCCGCTTCGCCTGCACCGGCTGTGCATCAGCGGCCTGAAGCTCGGCATCGTATCGATCGGCCTCAGCCTCAAGGAAGCGATCCAACCATTCGCGCCGAAACCGATACCCGCGCCCGATCTTCGCCGCCCGCAAGCGCCGAGCCCGTACCAGTTCGCTGATCTGGCTCGGGCTACAGCCCAGCAGCTCGCCGGCTTGCTCCGAGCTGAGGTAGTCGGTCATTTTGCCCCCCGATGGCAGACGACAGTTAGCCACAGAACAAACGCCGCTGTTACCGAAACGCCGACATACATGCCGGCGATAAACCCCGCAGCAAAGCTCATTCGTCACCCCACAGCAGCCTGGCGAATATGGCCCCGATCACGATGATCAGGAAAGAAGCGCTGAAAAGCAGCACTGCAAGGCCGAGTTCGACCAGATTTGAGATCATTCCCCACACTCCCGGCATTTTCTGATCATGGCCCGAAAATGGGCATCAACGATGGCTCCGTAGTCTCTTATATTTTTGCGACCGTGCATGAACCATGCGATGGTCATCATCGCTTTAATCCTGTTGATGTAATTCATCGGCTCATCTCCAATTAGGCGGCAGCTCGGCGGTATCCCATCCAAACCCATAAGGGAAAGATGCACCGGCTGCCGGGTTCGTTACCGCAGTCGCTGAATACCAAAACGCTTGCGCGCCCGGCTAATCTCAGCGCTTGGTCTGTTAATCATGCGAGCAAGCTCCACGTTGCTGCGATGCGCTTGCGCTCTCAGCAACGCCACTTCTTCATCCTTCCAAGCCTGGCTTGGCCGCATCCAGGGCCAGGCGCTGCACGTTGATGATCTCCCTGGCAACGGCCGTTCCCGCACCCACGCGCGCGATGCGTTGCTTAATCACATCATGGTCGAGGGGCTTGCCATTGTGATCCGTGTCTTCGGTCACCTGCTCAAGCAAGCTGAACAAATGATTATTGAGGCTTTCGATGTTGTTTTTCATGCGCTGTCCACTGTCTTCATCAGTTAATCTTTCTTGCGGGGCAAATGGCTCCGCTCGCGCTGGTTAGCGTTCCAGATCAAGATCGCGCGGATGGGGTCTGAATACGTCCGCGTATTGCGATGCCCGCAGCGATCGCAGCCCACATCCCAATCGTTATCGATCAGATCCATTCTGATGCGCAGCACGCTCAGCGGCCCGCACTCGGCGCACGCCAGCAAGTCGCCGGGGTAGTGATAATCGAGCGCCCGCAGGCGCGCCTGCACAAGCTCCGTCAGCCAAGACAATGGCTGCGGCTTCCGATGTTGGGCATCGTGGCTCATGCCCCGAACTCCCGCAGCGCCGCCGCGCTTTCGGCGGTGACCGTGGCCAGGTGCTCGCGCTGCATCTGCAGACGGGTCCAGTCGCCATCGATCAGCATCTGGCTTAATCCGTGCAGCTCGCGAGCGAGGCGCTGGCCATCCTGGATGATGGCCCCGCGCTGCCGTTGCTCGGCCGCAAACTCGACCAGGTCGGGCTCAAACCCGGGCGGGAACTCGCGCGGAAATACCGGCCGTTCTTCAATCGCTGACTCAATCAACGCCTCGGCGGTGTCGGTATCCCGCTCGGCAATTCGGCGCGCTAGCTGATCGGCCAGCGCCTTTCGGTCTGGTGCGTTCATTGGGCCACCTCCTGGCGTTGTGGATTGATCGACATGGACCCTTGCACACCCTCGATCTCAAGCCGAACCTGATTGAACGCGGCAATATCCGCCTCGATGTCTTCGATCACATCACCATAGACCGCGACCACTTGGCCATCATCCATGTCAATCAGCTCATCGGCTGCTTCCCGCGCGTGGCGCTCCAGTGCTTGCGCCGTGCTGATCAAGCGCTCCAGTTGTTCAGCACTCGCTGCTAGCATGAGCGCCCTCCGCTTGGCTGATCGCCCATCCACGGCACCTCGGTCTGAATCGGCACCAACCGCAACCGCCGGCCCTCGCCAACGGGCACCAGCTTATGGCCCGTTCGCGTCGCCATGTCGGCGAGCTCGTGCAGGCGAAACCCGCGCGGCAGCTCGAGCAGATACGGCTGATTCGACGCCGCTTCGCGCTGCGCTTGCAGAAAAGCGCGGCGTTGCTCCAATCGCTCAAATACGGCCTTTAGATTGCCCATGTTCATTCGCACGCCTCCAGCGGATGGACGATCGGCACCAGTGAGAGGCGGTGCAGCCACCTCGTCTCACCGCTGCCATCAATCTGCACCTTTGCCGTGACGGGCAGCCCATAAAGGTCGCGCTGAACCTGGACCACGGTCGCCGTCGCGCCGTGCGCATCAATCATCGGCGCGTTTAGACGCACCTGAGCGCCGATATCAATAGAGCTCATCAGTCGTCTCCTGTTCGGATTGGAGCATTTCATGGCGCTTGATCTGGTCAAACGCCTGTTGGATCGCCAGTAGCAGCGCCGGCCAAGCCGCGTCATCAATCGCCGTCTTATCCGGCCTGGATCCCGAAAAGTCAGCGAGCAAAACAAACTCACCGCCGCCCTCGTCGTCCAGCTCAACCGAATAGGCGTGTTCGCTGTAAATTCGCGGATTATTCGCGGGCGTCACCACCCATGCCGTCGGTCGCGTTAAATACTCACGTGGCATCCTCTGGCCCTCTGGCTGCGTGAATGAATGCCGGCTCACCCTGCCCGAAGCATCGATGGCGAGGGGCTGGCAGGGCGCCGACTGCGGGCGTTTCGGCACTAGGCCCGCGATACCTTGCCTTCCTTGGCGTCAGGAGATGTCAGTGGTTAGTCAAAAGGAAGTTGGTTCGGCGGCTCATTTGGCGTTGCCTCATCCACCAAGTGCTGCCGCAGCAACCGCAAGTTCTCAAGCTGCAGGCGCTCAAGGCGCAACAACTCATCCAATCGCCGCTTGATCCCAAACACCGCCAGCGGCATCAAAAACCACAAGATGGCAATGATGAGCGCGCCAATAACGGCGGCGATGTACAGCAGAGCTAAGATTTCGGGATTCATGGTTTTTCCTCCGATCTTTAATGCGGCCGATTGCCGCACAGGTATTGTCAGCGCACTGGCGCATGACGACGAAACCAGATGCGATGCAGCCACATCGCGCCCACGGCGCCAACGCCACCGCCAGCGCTGATCCAAGGCCAAGCTGCCCAGCCGCTGATCACGATGGCCCCCACAACCGCAATCTCCCCGGCCGCAATTAACATCGGCGTCAGCGCAGCGGCCACGTAATGACCACCGACCACGTTCTGCTGCTGTAACGCGCGGGAAAAGACCAGTAGTGCGGTGGCGCCAAAAGCGATGGGGCCGTTCATGCGGCATCATCCATCGACCCAAATAGGTCGCATTGGCTTGCATCGACCGCACTAGGCGCGTCGAGCGACTGAAGATTAAGCACCGCCTGTTGGTAATAAGCCGTCTTCAGCTCCGCGCCGATTGCTTTGCGCCCAAGTTGAACAGCTCCGTAGACCTCGCTACCAACGCCCATAAACGGGGTAACGACCGTTTCACCAGGGTTAGACCAAAGCGTCACCGCTCGCTCGATCACGTCAAGCTGAAGCGGATGAACGTGCTTTTCGTCTTCGCCTTCCTTGGCCTCACGGTATGGCAAGACGCGATCAATGCGGATGTCATCCCAAACACTGCTCGCGTACTGCCGCCAGATGTATTGGCTAAACTGGTTTTGCTTCTGATCTCCAACCATGCCGCGCAAATGGTGCAGGCTTGCCTGCGGCTGTCGTTCGCCAGCGTAGCGATCCAAGCCCGTCTCATGGGTCACTGGGATGGTGTTTGCGCCTTTGCGACGGAACATCATCAGATAGTCTGCGTTGGCGATGCTGACCCGAGTCGAGTCCTCGCAGAGTGTTTTGTGATGTAGGCTCTTCATCATTGTGCGGTTGCGCACCATCAGCGGCTCTTTCCAGATCACGAAGCGTCCGCCATAGGTAAACCCTCTCCGCTCGTGCTCAAGAATGATCCGCCCTGGTAAGTCGAACATGGCATCACAACCTGAATTGCTCAGCGGAATATCCATGCAATGCACCGCGCTAATTCGCCCAGGCTTGGTCAGGCGCGAAAGCTGATCAATCACAAAGCCGTAATGCGCAAAAAACTCATCAAAGTCGATTGCGTTAGAAAGGTCCCGGTCGTCGCTGCTGTACTGATACAGTCCAGCAAACGGCGGGGAATACACAGAAAGATCAGCGGCGCCATCAGGCAAACTTCCCATGACCTCGATGCAGTCGCCGTTGTAGATGGCAAACTGATCAGTAATCAGGTGGGTCTTTACAGCCATTCCGGAACCTCCACAGGCTGGGTATAAAGGTTACTCGGCGCAATGCGCTCAGCCGAGTGCATTGCCTCGACCATGCGCTTGAACATCTGCTCGGCGCGTTGCCCCTTCGCGCGCATATTCGCCAGCACGCGGGCCTCGCCTTCGGTGGCGATCACATCAAGCTGCACAGGCTTGGTCTGTCCGTAACGCCAACAGCGCCGCGCGGATTGGTAATACTGCTCGAATGAATGCGTGGCAAAGGTCACTACATGATTGCAGTGCTGCCAGTTCAACCCCCACGCGCCGATCTTAGGCTTGATGATGATCACGCGTTGTTCGCCAGCGGCGAACGCATCGTAGAGCTCAATCTTGCGCTCATCTGGAGTACGACCAGCGATCTGAGCGGCATCAGGGATCAGTGACTCGAGCAGATCACCCTCAGCGTTCATCTGGCACCAGATCACCGCCGGGCGGTCGTGGTCGACGAGCTGAGCGGCATACTCGCAGCGCTCGCTCAGGGTTCGGCGTCGCTCTTCGCGCTCTTCCTGAAAGCCAAATGCTGGCATGGTGAACAGGAAGCCATCGGGAGGGGTTGCGCTGGCGATGACATGATCCTGCTCATTCAGGGGCGGCAAGATATAATCGCCATCCTCATAGCCCAGATCAGACGGCAAGCGACAGGCCCGAGCCCAAGAGGCAACCCACCGCCAGAACCCATCAACGGCATGATGCTTCAGCCGCCATTGCCCAATGCTTTGACTGACCCGGTAAGAAAGTTTCTGGTAATAGCTTGGATCATGCGCAATCAACCGCTCAGCTTCGTCCTGCCTGCGCTGCTCGAGCTTCTGCCCCTTATCATCCTTCTGAGCAAAAAACCGCTTCAGCATCTCGGTATGCGTCAATTCACCAAGCGCCTCAGAGCTGGTACCAAGCTCCACCCAATCATTCGGCGCCGCCGTGGCCGTGGCCAGCAACCGATACGGAACCTTGGCCATGAAGCGGGTAATCTCTTTGCGCCGCTGCCCCGCGTAGCTTTTCAGGATAGAGCTTTCATCGCACACGACCCCGCCAAAGTCCCTCCAGTCAAACAAGTGCAAGCGCTCATAATTCGTCACATTGATCCCGCGGCTGGCGATGCCGTCTCTGGCAAGATAAGCCTCGATGTCAAACTTTTGCGCCTCACTCACCATTTGACGGGCTACTGCCAGCGGGGTCAGGATCAGCACTGGCTTCCCGGTCTGCATAACCACGTTACGCGCCCAAACCAACTCCTGAAGCGACTTCCCTAGCCCCGTGTCTTCATTCAGCATGGCGCGACCTTTGCGGATCGCCCATGTCGTGAGATCCGCCTGGAAGTCGAACATCGAGTCCGGCATCCAAAGCGGCTCGAAGCCATGATCCGCTCCCTCCTGGCTCTTTCGCGCAAGGAATGCACGGTAAGTCTGATAGTCCATCATTCCCCCTTCGCCAGCGTCTGTAGCCGCTCGGCCGTCTTCATCGCGCATCCCTCCGCCGCTGAAGGGCGGCCAAGATCGGCTCGCCGATGGCCACGACTGCAAAGACTGCGAAGCTGGGAGCCAGCAAGGCGGTCAACGTCAAGAAGGCTGAGATGAAAGGGTCGGGGTGCATGCGATAGCTCCAGTTGCGGCCGGCCGATTTAGCTGGCTTGCGTCGTATCGTTAAACGATACGCCTAGAGTATAGTTATGCTAGACGATGCGTCAAGCACATCGTCTAGCATTTCCTCGCTGCTAGTCGTCAGTGGCGGATGGGATGCTGTTCTTGAATGCTCGAAGCATGGCGACCGCTTGCGCCTGATATTCGGCTGGCGTCTCTCGCAATACCTTTACAGCGTCCATCTCGATCTCGTTGCGTATGAAATGGCTATCCTCAGAGATCAGCTCGGCAGAAGAAGTCTCTAACATCGCAGCAATTTTCTCCAACATCGGCAGCGATGGATAATGCCGGCCAATCATCCAGTGGCCGACCGTCGGCTTCTTAACACCAAGCCGATCCGCCATCGCCTGATAAGACAGGTCCAACTCCGTGGCTCGACGGCGCGCCTTGATGTACCAGGGGACATTGGGTGTGCTCATACCTGAAGTATGCGGCATCTGCAGCGCGTTCCGTCTCGGAAAACTATACAACATGCTTGCGGTCTCCGTATCGTTATCCTAGACTCTAGGGATCATGAAAACGATCCCCGCACTTGAAAGCGTCAACGGCACCGAGCTAGCCAAGGCGCTAGGCGTTTCAAAGCAAGCTGTTTCGCACTGGAGAACAGGGCGTTACAGGGTGCCGGCAGAGCATTGCCGAGAGATCGAGCGCCTGACCAATGGCGCTGTCACGGTCTACGAACTGCGGCCAGACGTGTTTGGTCCAGCGCCTTCAGGCGAAACCGCCGCATGACCCCGCTTTCCTCCGAACGCCGCCTAGCCGCGGCCTTGTCGCCCGTCTCAGCTGTTGCAGGCTGGGCCGGGCGTCTTTGTTTGGTGACTACCCATGCGTGAACCGATCGACCACGAATTGAAGCTGCGGCTGCGCGCCTCTGAATGGCTCGCCGTGCGCCACCTTGCCGATGCTGACGACCGCACCATGAGCGGCTTTGTCCGCCAGCTCATCCGCGAGCGCTTAGCTAAAGAGTCGTCCAAGGCGACAGATTTCGATAGGGATGAAGAGGGCTAAGCATGGGCACGCTGCGGGCCTTGCGCCCAAGCCAGAAGCCTGGCTCAGCGATTCCCCGCTACCGACAGGAGCTCCACGCATGACGCCCCCCGTGATCGACTGGAGCACCCTCTTGCTCCTACTGCGTCGCCGATCCGGCCTCACCGCCACGCGCATCGGCCGCGCCGTCGGCTCCGACGAACGCCACATCGCCCGCCTCTGGCGCGGGGATGTGAACGAACCGCGCTTCGGCACCGGCATTCGCCTGCTCGACCTCGCCGCCGATCACCTCAGCCCGGAGGACTGGGCCGTGGTGCGCCGCAGCTCGCCGATCGCAAGCGCGGCTTAACCTCATGATGAGCGCCCGACACCCTGATCAGATGCCACCGCAACCCCACAACCTCACGGTGGCGCTGGCCCATGCCGAGCGCGGCCGGCGCGTCTTTCCCTGCTGCCCGCGCTCTAAGCGCCCGGCGATCCCCAAGCAAGCCGGCGGCCAAGGCTTCAAAGACGCGACCACGGATCAGGCCAAGATCCGCGCCTGGTGGGCGACGTATCCAGACAGCATCGTTGGCATGCCGACCGGGGCCAAAACCGGCGTTTTTGTGGTTGATGTCGACGTGAAAAGCGGCAAGGTCGGCGAGCAGACGCTGGAGCAGATCCTCGCCACCTTTGGCCCCCTGCCAGACACCATCGAGTCGCAAACCGCCACCGGCGGCCGGCATCTGTTCTTTAGGCATCCGCGCGATGGGCGCCTGGTGCCCAATCGCGCCGGTCGCCTCGGGCTCGGCACGGAAACCTGGGGCGCCAATGGCTTCCCCGAGGTGCCGTTCGAGCGCGCGCCCAATGGGCAGCTGATCACGCCCGATGTCGACATTCGCGGCGATGGCGGCTATGTGATCCTGGCTGGCTCCAGAATGCTCGACGGCACCGAGTACGGCTGGGAGGGCAGTTCCGACCCCGATGAAGGCGCCGCCCTGGCCGATGCGCCGCCCTGGTTGTTGGGCCTGGTCGCGCATGACCCGGAGGTGCAGCCCAGCCTCAATGCCGCGCAGCCCAGCGCCACCGGGGCGATTCAGGAAGGTGGCCGAAACGATTTCCTCTACCGGCTCGGCTGCTCATTGCGCGCCAAAGGGCTCGGGGAGGCGGCCATCATCGCCGCGCTGCTGGCGGAAAACACCGCCCGCTGTCAGCCCCCGCTGTCGGCTGAAGAGGTGACGGCCAGCGCCAAGAGCGCGGCCAGCAAGCCGCCGGGCCTCTCACCCGCCTATGAAGCGAAACGCCAATCCCGCGCCCGCGCAGAGGGGCGGGACCCATCGGCACCAGGCAAGCCGGATCTGCGCGTGGTCGGTGGTACGGATCACGACCCCCGCCCCAGTATTCAGATCGAATCCGGGCGCTTGCCAGAGAACACCGATGCCGCCGGCGCCTATCTGCTCGAGGCCGGCGTCGACATCTATCAGCACGGTAACCGCCTGGTGCGCGTCGGCCGTTGGGAAGGCGTCAGCGTCGGCATCACCCGGCCCACCGGGGCGGGCGTGCTGATCGACATCTCACCCGAGTGGCTGGTCGACACTATGACCCGCGCCATCCGCTGGGAGAAGTACGACAAGCGTGGCGATGAATGGCGCAAGACCGATGCCCCCACCCGCGTGGCTAAAACCCTGTTGGCGCGGGCAGGCGAATGGCCGTTTGATCATCTGCTTGGCTTTTGCGATTCCCCCACCCTGACCCCTGATGGGCGCGTTGTGGAAGCCCCCGGCTTTGATGCTGAGTCCGGGTTGTTTCTCTCGGCACCGCCCAAGATTGCGCCCGTCAAGCCGCGCGGGGCGGCCGATGCCACACAGGCCGCGCAGACCCTGTTTGAGCTGTTCAACACCTTCCCTTTTGCCACCGAGGCCGACGCCTCCGCGCTGTTGGCAATGGCGATGACGGCGTTGTTGCGTCGCGTCTTACCCTCTGCACCGCTCGGGGCGATCAGTGCCAGTACCCCTGGCACCGGCAAAAGCCTGCTCGCCGATTGCATCTCGGTGCTCGCCACCGGTCGCACTGCCCCCGTGGCGGCTATCGGCAAAGACACCGAGGAGCTGGAGAAGCGCATCGATAGCCTGCTCCTAAAAGGCGATGCGTTGACCGTGTTCGACAACATCGACCGCGCCGTTAAGAGCGACGTGCTTTGCCAAGTGACCACGCAAGCGCATAAGTCCATCCGCGTGCTAGCCCAAAGCCGCATCGTGGAAGCGCCTACCAACATCACCCTGCTGATGACCGGCAACAACCTGACCCTGTTGGGCGATCTTACCCGCCGCACCCTGCTCTGCAATCTCGATGCTGGCTGCGAGCGCCCGGAGCTGAGGCAGTTTGAGCGTGATGCCATCGTGCATCTGCTGGCCCATCGCAGTGCGGGTATCCATGCCGCGCTAACGCTCAGCAAGGCGTATCTCGACGCCGGCGCGCCAAAGCTGGATGCGCCACCCTTCGGCAGCTTCGAGGCCTGGGATCGCATGATCCGCCGCCCGCTGATCTGGGCTGGCTGGCCAGACCCCCTCGCTGCCGCGCAAGGGCTGCGGGAGCAGGATCACGAATTCTCTGGCATGACCGACATGCTGCGCGCCTGGTACGCGCAGCCCGATCTACGCGAAACCACGGCTGCTGAGCTTTTTGAGCGCATTGCCGCGCGCACCCAACCCCTGGGGGATGGCTACGGCCCAACGCATCCCGAGCTCGCCGATGCGGCCGTGACGGTGATGGGACAACTGGGGCGGTGGGGTCCAAAGGAGCTGGGCTATCGGCTGCGGCAATGGAGCGGGCGCATCATCGACGGCATGCGCGTGGTGAACGCGGGCAAGGGCAAGCGCGGCGTGCGGTGGCGCGTCGAACGGATGGAGGATCGGTGACGATGATCCAAGCGCTGAGCCGCCTCCGACGGGGCAAGGGTGACGATGGTGACGATGGTGACGATATTTTGATCCTACACGGGAAAGTGTCAGCTCTCCGAGAAGCTAATAAAAGAGTAGGAGGGTAATCATCGTCATCATCATCACCATCGTCACCCTTTCGGCTGCAGCAACCGCTGCCGCTGCCGCTGTGGACTTGGGTCTGTCTTGGCTTTGCGGTTGGGGTTGGCTTTGGCCTTGCTGTGTGGCCGTGAGCGGTTTCCTGATGCCATGGCAACAGATCAGCCCCCACTGCCTACAGCACACCGAGACTGGCGCCCGCATCGCCAAATGCGGCCGTCAGGGCGCCGCTGGGGCGCTCGCCTACCGTTACCTCGCCTATGGCCCAGATCGCGCGGCAGGCTGGTCCTATCGCGCCTGGAGCAACGGCAGCGCTAAGCACTGGAGCGGCCAACAACCCCCGATCCGCTACGCCCTTGGGGAGCGGATTCCACAAGCCCGCGAACTGCTCGGCGCCTTCGAGACGGCTGCCGAGGCCAAGGTCGCCTGCGAAGCGGCCACCCACTCACCCGACCATTTGCCTGACACCAGCAAAATGGTCAGCCCACAGGAGCCAACGCCATGACCACCCAACCCCAACCCACCATCACCCTGCAACCGCACGAGCGCACCCGCTGTGAGTGCTGGACGCGCGTGATGGGCTATCACCGGCCCGTCAGCGCCTTCAACGCCGGCAAGCAAGCCGAGCATCGGGAGCGCCTGTACTTCCGCAACCAACCGCTGACTGGAGCGCCCGCATGACCATCCACCACAACCACAACATCGGCAGCGTCCCGGCCCTCATCGCCGATGAATGCGACAGCCTCTGCGAACTGCTGCTCGAGAAGAACGAACGCTATGGCAACAGCGCGCTCGAGCCTACCCGTCTGTTCAGCAGCGCCGACCCGATCGAGCAGATCAAGGTGCGCATCGACGACAAGCTCAGCCGCCTACGCCACCAACACCCGGATGACCGCGAAGACACGGAGCTTGACCTGCTCGGCTACCTGATCCTGCTGCGCGTCGCCCGACGCCAACAGGCCGCTCAAACCATGGTCGGCGGGCTCATCTAACCCGCACAACACCCACCGCACACCCGCAGCCACAGGACCTCTCATGGCAGGCCTCAACAAAGTCACCCTCATTGGCCATCTTGGCGCCGATCCCGAAACCCGCTATCTGCCCGATGGCACCGCGGTCACCAACCTTCGCCTCGCCACCAGCGAGAAGTGGCGCGACAAGACCACCGGCGACCCGGTCGAGCGCACCGAATGGCACCGCGTCAGCATCTTTGGCAAGCCCGCCGAGATCGCCAGCCAGTACCTACTCAAAGGCTCCAAGGTGTATCTCGAGGGGCAACTGCGCACGCGCAAATGGCAAGACCAGAACGGCCAAGATCGCTACACCACTGAGGTTGTGCTGTCCGGCCCAAAGGCGACCATGCAGATGCTTGACAGCCGCCCCGCGACCGACAGCGGCCAAGGCCGCGTCGGCACCCAAACCCGACCCGCGTCCAGCGCTGCCCCCAGCCAAGCCCAAGCCGCCGCGCACATGGCCGCGCAAGCCCCGTCTGGCCCGCCGGACTTTGACGACGACATCCCGTTTTGAGCCCAGCCAACCCACAGTGCCAAACCTGCAGTTTATGGATGATGCCGCATGATGCGCATAACAAAAGACAAATCACTGTTCCCGTGGGCGCCTCGCGCGGCGTCGGGTAATCGCATGGAAATCATGCTTGATCTATCTCCGACAGCCATTCGTGATCGACGGGCTGAGCATGATTTTGAGTTCTGGCAGCTCAGAACACCGCTCATCAAGTACAAGATCGATGGCGTCTTTCCTTATGGCCTAGACAACGGCTGCTTTAGCGGTGATCTGCCCTCGTACTGGTGGCGAATGCTGGATCAAGCCGAGCAAGCCCGCCCGGTTTTCGTGTGCCTGCCTGATGTTGTTGGAAGCGCTCGCCGGACGCTTGACCTTTTCAGCTATTTCGAGTCAGCGACTAACGGCCTACCAAGGGCGCTGGTTTTGCAAAATGGGATTGGTGATGTCTCGATCCCGTGGGACAAGATCGACGCGGTATTCATTGGAGGCACGGACTCTTTTAAGGCGGCACCTGAGGCATTCGCTGCGGCACGATGCGCACGAATGCTCGGCAAGTGGGTGCATGTGGGCCGCGTTAATACGGCTCGCCGTGTCCACGAATGGATGGGCATTGCTGACAGTATTGATGGAAGCGGCATCAGCCGAGATCCAAGGGGAGAGCAACTTGCAGAGGTCGTTGCGGCCATTAAGGGATCACAGCCGACGCAATCCGAGCTTGTACTGGGAAATGCCGCATGAGCCAAGCAAACGCACAATGCAGCGGCTGCAGCGCCTGGATCATTCGCCCGGGCTACGCCCCATTCTGCGAGCGCGGCACCTACCCGCACCAGATCGGCTGCATCAAGCACCAGGCCAAACCGCCCATCCCAACGCAAGAACACCAAGGCGCCCTTCCACCCCCGACCGGCAGCAAACAGAAAGCGAGGCGCAAGTCATGACCGAAGACCCAGCCAACTACCGCACGCCACGCCTACCCGCCGACATCGCCCGCTGCCCAGGCGTCGGCGCTGAAGATCCCGAGCTCCCCGGCGGCATCGCCTGGCGCGAAGGCTGCGAGCGCTGCCTCCGCCGTCTCGCCTCAATCGACAGCGAGCACACCGAGATCATGACCCCGCCAGCCATCCTCACCTTTAGCTGCGAATGGGAGATTCCGAGCCCATGAGTGCCCACTGGGACCGCCGATTCCTTGGCCTCGCCAGGCACATCGCCGGCTGGTCCAAAGACCCGAGCACCGATGTCGGCGCCGTCATCGCCCTGGAGCGCCGCGTGATCAGCGTTGGGTACAACGGATTCCCGCGCGGCATCGCCGACGACACCCGCCTGCTCGACCGCGAGACCAAGCTCGCGCTCACCGTGCATGCCGAGCTCAACGCGATCCACAACGCCACCGCCAGCGTCCGCGGCGCCACCCTCTACACCTGGCCGATGGCCCCCTGCCAGGCCTGCGCCCTGCAGATCATCCAAGCCGGCATCAAGCGCGTCGTCGCGCCGCGTGGCCGCGCCGATCACTGGGAGCGCTGGGGCGACTCCATCCACGCCGCCTGGGATCTGCTCGCCGAAGCCCGCGTCGAGGTCGACATCCAATGAGCATCAGAACATGAGAGCAAGCGTCAGACTGGAAGGACTAAGCGAAGTCAGCCAAGCACTATCCCTGCTGCGCACAAATGAGTTGCCAACGGCTTTGCGCAATGCGACGAACGACACCGCGCGTGATGTCATCAAGCGGCTTGAACGAGAGACCCAAAGCGTCTTTGATCGGCCAACGCCAAGAGTAAAAAGCGCCTTCTTTCTCAAGGAGAAGGCGACGAAGGAGCGGCCGCAAGCGCTTATCGCCATCAAAGACGTGTTTGGCAAAGATGGCGAAGCGATCGTCAACACGCTGACTCCGCATATTCCTGGCTTTGATTCGACGCGCCGGCCTAAAGGCATGGAGCGACAACTGCGCCGCAAGGGGCTGCTTGGCCCCGGCCAGTACCTGGTGCCAAGCCGCACGCTGAAGTTGGATCGGTTCGGTAACGTCTCCGGCGCGCAAGCAAGCAAGATGCTGAGCGACATCAATGCGTACACCGCAGCGGGCGGCAGCCGCGCAACAGGCGCAAGCAAGGTTCGCTATATCTGGGGCACCGTTCGGCCCAAAGGCCGCGCACCAATCACGGGGATCTGGCTGCAATCGCGCTGGCAAGCGCGAAAACAAAACGCTCTAGTGATGCTTGCCGTTGATAGCAAGCCCAGCTATGCCAAGCGCTTTCGCTTCAATGACGTTGCCGATCGCTATGCAGGAAAGGTCTTCCTCAAACACATGACCGCTGCCGTCG
>NZ_JAYESN010000084.1:0-18820 GCF_034860625.1 Lamprobacter sp. | reverse complement strand
ATCCGCCGACAGTTCCCGGTCGCGCTGATCGACGAGTTCCAGGACACCGATCCGATCCAATACCGGATCTTCGATGCCATCTATCAGGTCGCCGCGAATGATCCCGACACCGCCCTGATCATGATCGGCGATCCCAAGCAGTCGATCTACGCCTTCCGCGGCGCCGACATCCATGCCTATCTGGCCGCACGCCAGGCCACGACGGGACGTCATGCGACCTTGGCGACCAACTACCGCTCCACCGAGGCCATGGTCGCCGCCTGCAACCGCTTCTTCGGCCATGCCGAGGGTCAACCGCGCGGGGCTTTCCGCTTCGCTGAGCAACAGGCGGCCGCGCCCAACGCCGCCCCAGAGGCCAACGCCGCCCCGCATCCGGCTCCCGAGAACCCCATCCCTTATGTCGAGATCACCGCCAACGGCCGCGAGGAGATCCTGCTGATCGACGGCGCACCGGCCACCGCACTGACCTGCTGGACCCTGGAGCCCGAGGGCGCGGTCGCCACGGCGCCGGATGACTATCTGCAACAGATGGCGAGCGCTGCCGCCGCCGAGATCGCCCGCTGGCTGGCCCAGGCCGCCGCCGCTGAGCCGCTGACCGGCTTCGCCCCCCTGGGCAGTGGGCAGGTCACCCAACCGCTCAAGCCGAGCGACATCGCGATCCTGGTCCGCACCGGCGATGAGGCCGCGGTGATGCGCCAGGCCCTCGGCGCCCTGCGCATCAACAGCGTCTATCTCTCCGATCGCGACTCGGTGTTCGAGACCCAAGAGGCGGTCGATCTGCTACATTGGCTCAAGGCCTGCGCCGCACCGACCGAGGAGGGTCTGGTGCGCGCTGCGCTCGGCACCAACACGCTCGCCATCCCGCTCGAGGAGCTGGCCCGCCTGCAAGAGGACGAGCTGGCCTGGGAGACGCAGGTGATGCGCTTCGTCGGCTACCAGCGCACCTGGCAGCGCCAAGGCGTGCTGGCGATGTTGCGCCGGCTGCTGCACGAGCAGGCACTGCCGGCCCGGCTGCTGCAGCGCGCCGAGGGTGAGCGCATCCTCACCAACCTGCTGCATCTGGCCGAATGGCTGCAACAGTCCGCCACCGCCCTCGATGGCGAACAGGCCCTGATCCGCCATCTGAGCACGCACCTGGACAGCAGCGGCGAGGAATTCATCGTCCGCCTGGAGAGCGATGCCGAGCTGGTCCAGGTGATCACCATCCACAAGTCCAAAGGGCTCGAATACCCGCTGGTCCTGCTGCCGTTCATCTGCAGCTGGCGACCGATCGATGGACGCACCCGACAGGTGCCGACGCGACTGGCTGACGATGAGAGGGACGGCGTCGCCAACGCTCGCGCACTGGAGGTGGCGTGCAGGGATGCCTGTCCGGACGCCTGGACCAATGCCGATGACGAACGCCTGAGCGAAGACATGCGCAAGCTCTACGTGGCGCTGACCCGCGCCCGGCATGCGGTCTGGCTCGGGATCACCCCGCTGCGCCGCCTGGGCAACAACCCGCAGCTGCACCAGTCCGCGATTGGCCATGTGCTCAAGGGTGGCCAGTCGTTCGCCGGCGCCGCCGAGGTCTGGGCCGCCCTCGAGCAGCTCAAGGGCGACTGCGAAGACATCGCCATCCAGCCGCTGCCGATGATACCAGCACAGCCCCTGGCGACAGCGACGGACGCCGTACTCGAACCGGCCCGCGCACCCGAGCATGGCCGCTTCGCGCCCTGGTGGATCGCCAGCTATTCGGCGCTGACGGTGGGCGCGGCTCAGGTCGCCGCCGAGCGAGCCGAGCAGGGCCGTGAACCGAGTGCGGGTGACACCGCCGAGCAGGAGACGGCGTTGGAGGAGTCGAGCCTGGGGACGTTGTTGACGACGGCGATGACCGGCATCATCACCAGCGAGCGCGCACACCTCCGCATCGGAGAAGACGAAGTCGCAGGCCAAACCGAGAGCGAGGTCGACAGTGGCCAATCCAGCGGCAAGCCCAACGCCGGCCATACCAGCCAGGCTGGCGGAGACAGCAGCCTGAGCGGTACCGACAGCGGCGACCGCCAGGTCACGCCGAGTCGAGGCGACCCAACCGCTCCGGGCTCACTCCACGCACTCCCGCGCGGCAGCCGCTATGGGACCTTCCTGCACGGTCTGTTGGAATGGGCCGCGCGGCTACCGCTGACCCAAGATCCTCAAGGCCAGCCCAGGCGAGGTTTCGCCGCCGCAGCGCATGTGCCGGCGTTGCGCATGGAACTGCTTGCAAGACGCTGCCAACTGCGCGGCCTCACCGACTGGATCACCCCCTTGGATCAGTGGCTCGAGCAACTGCTCACCAAGTCATGGACGCTCGCTGAACTGTCACCTCCGCAGGGGCCAGCGCCAACACTTCGGTTGGCGGATCTGGCGCCGAGTCAGATCCAGGTCGAGCTCGAGTTCTGGCTCACCAGCGATGGGGTCAAGACCGCCACGCTCGATCGCCTGGTACAGGCCCATTGCCTGCCTGGTGCGCCGCGCCCGCAGCTGCAAGCCAACCAGCTCGACGGCCTGCTCAAGGGCTTCATCGACCTGGTGTTCGAGCATCGCGGGCGCTACTACCTGCTCGACTGGAAATCCAATTGGCTCGGCCCCGACGACAGCGCCTATACCGACGAGGCGATGCGCGCGGCGATCCTTGCCCACCGCTACGACCTGCAATACGCGCTCTACCTGCTCGCCCTGCATCGGCTGTTACGTGCCCGGCTGCCCCATTACCGCATCGAGGATCATTTAGGAGGCGCCCTCTATGTCTTCTTGCGCGGCCATCAAGCGCCGACGCAGGGACTCTTCATGGCGAGACCCAGCCGCGCCTTGATCGAGGGGCTGGATCGGCTGTTTGCCGGCAAGCCGTTGACGACCCAACCGGAGGTGGCCTGATGCCCGATTTCACCACGCGAGAGATGGGCACAGCCGGGAGCGACGATCGGCTCACCACCGCAACGCTGACCGGAAACCCCACCGAGCGCCTAGCCAGTCAAGCCCTGCTCACCCGTCTCAGCGACTGGGTCGCGGCCGGCGCCTTACGCGCGCTGGATCTGGCCTTCACCCGCTTCATCGCCGATGAGGCTGGCGTTACCGATCCGGCCGTGTTGCTTGCGGTGGCCCTGACCAGCGAGCGCAATGGCCATGGCCATGTCTGCCTCGATCTGCGTCGGGCGCTGGAGGCGCCGGAACGACTGCTCAGCCGACTGCGGGACGACACCGAGTTGAGCCCCGGGGTGCGCGCCGAACTGCGCGAGCAACTGGCTGGGCTGAGTCTGGAGGACTGGGTGATGCGCCTCTCCCGGTTCGACAACGTCATCACCTCGATGCTGGATGGGGCGCCTGGACCGAGTGACCCTGCTGATCCTGCCGGCAGGGTTCCATCGAGCGACTCGGCAAGGTCCGAGCCAGCGCACGCGCAGAGGGCGAGCAGTCCACTCGTCCTTGCCGGTAGCCCCGATCAGCCGCTGCTCTATCTGCGCCGCTACTGGCAGTACGAGCAACGCATTCGCGCCGGGATCGAGGCGCGGCTCGCCGCGCCGGTCAAGGTCGTTGAGGACAGACTGGACGACGCTCTTGATGCCCTGTTCGGAAACACGACGAGCCAAGCAACGCCCCCTGCCTCGGCAACGCCGGATTGCCAGCGCATCGCCTGCGAACGCGCCGCCAGGGCGCGCTTCTTCATCATCACCGGCGGTCCCGGGACCGGCAAGACGACGACGGTCGTGCGCCTGCTGGCGTTGCTGCAGCGCTTGGCGATACCTGAGGATCGGCATCAGGCTGCGGCACGTCCATCGCTGCGCATCGAACTCGCAGCCCCCACCGGCAAAGCAGCAGCGCGACTCACCGAGTCGATCGCTGGGCAACAGCATCAACTCCCCGGCGGCGCCGAGGTCTGGGGGCCGATCCCGACCCAGGTCAAGACCCTGCATCGGCTACTCGGCACGATTCCAAACAGCCGCCATTTCCGCCATCACGCCGCCAACCCGCTGCCGGCCGATGTGGTGGTGGTCGATGAGGCCTCGATGGTCGATGTCGAACTGATGGCGCATCTGCTCGATGCCCTCCGACCCGATGCCCGCTTGATCCTACTCGGTGACAAAGATCAGCTCAGCTCGGTGGAGGCCGGCGCCGTGCTGGGGGATCTTTGTCAGCCTGCTCAGCCGGGGCGGCATGGGCGGGAAGCGCAGCACCGGCTGCAGCAGAGCTCCCAAGACCCGCAAGCGCAGTCCGCGTTGCCACCCCCACCCTGCGTCCTAGAGACCGACTCCGGCCTCGGAGCGGCCATCGTGATCCTCTCGCACAGCTACCGCTTCAGCGAAGCCGGCGGCATCGGTGCGCTGGCCAAACGGGTCAACCAGGGCGGGGGCGTAGATCAGCCGCCAACGGCCACCGCGGAGCCAGACCCAACGTCCGTTGCAAACGTCTTAGCGCTGTTCGAGGCCAAGCAACAGCCAGCGTTGGGTGTGATCGAGGCGCAGGTACTCGCCGATCCCGAGGATGCCGCGTTGACCCGCCTGATGACCGAGGCCTATGGGGCTGAGGACAGCTTCTTGGGTCAACTGCGCGACCAAGCGCCATCGGCGGATGCCGATCAGGCGGCGTTTGATCAGTGGGCTGCGGAGATCTTACAGGCGCAAAAGCGCTTCCAACTGCTCACCCCGCTGCGCCAAGGTGTTTGGGGCGTCGAGGGGCTCAACCAGCGCGTCATCGCGCTGCTGAGACAGCGCGGATGGCTGAGCCAGACCGATGACAGCGCATCACCCCGGCAGTGGTTCGCCGGACGGCCGGTGATGGTCACCCGGAACGACTACAGCCTGAATCTGATGAATGGCGATATCGGCATCACCTTGCCCGTGCCGGCGCAGGGTCGGCACGGGCAGGGTGGCGCCGCGATCCTGCGCGTCGCCTTTCCGACCGCCGAGGGCGGTGTGCGCTGGGTCTTACCCAGCCGCTTGCAGGCGGTGGAGACGGTGTTTGCGATGACCGTTCACAAGGCCCAGGGCTCGGAGTTCGAGCACACCGCGCTGATCCTGCCGGATAGGCCCAATCCGGTGCTGACCCGCGAGTTGCTCTATACCGCCATCACCCGCGCCAAGCAGCGCTTCACGCTGCTCTACAGTGAAGAGGCGGTGCTCGGTGCGGCACTGGCCGGGCGCGTCGAGCGGGCCAGCGGATTGCAGGGCGGGTGGATCGGTAGTGCTCTAGATCTGTTGATTTACCGAGCAAGCCTTTGATTTAGAATAATTAAATATGATTCAACAACAGATCTGAGGCACTACCGCCAGTTTACTGTGCGAGGGCGAGCAGGGCGTCGAGGTCGAGGTTGGTCTCGCAATGATCAGCAAGGGCGTCGAGGGCGGCCTCGATGCGTTGCTCGAAGTCGAGCGCTGCGGCTTTAGCGCCGACCTGTTCGAGCCAGTGGGCGCGGAAGCCATCGCTGGCGAAGATGCCATGCACATAGCCGCCCATGACGCGGCCGCTTGCTGAGACGGCTCCTTCCGGACGGACGCAGCCCTGGTCGTCCTGGAGCAGAAGCCAGGGCCGTTCGAGCCCGACACCTTGGGTTCGACCCATGTGCATCTCGTAGCCGGTGACGCGGCAGCCGCTATGTTGGTCGGTTAGATCGAGGTCGATCAGGCGCTTGTCGCCACCGATCAGCGTCTCGATCTCGAGCAGGCCGAGGCCGGGTGTTTCGCCTGGCTCGCCTTCGATGCCCTCGGGGTCGCGCACCACCTGGCCGAGCATCTGAAAGCCGGCGCAGAGGCCGAGCAGGCGGCCACCACGGCGGACATGGGCGAGGATGTCGATGTCCCAGCCCTCGCGGCGCAAGGTCTGCAGATCGACACGCGTGGCCTTGGAGCCGGGCAGGATGATGACATCGGTGGTCGCCGGGATCGGCTCGCCGGGCTGTATCCAGCGCAGGTTCACCGCCGGCTCAGCGGCTAGCGGATCGAGATCGTCGAAATTGGCGACCCGCGACAGGCGCGGCACGGCAATGTTGATGCTGCCGCCGCCGTTGGCCCAGTCGCCCTCGGCGGGGCGCTCGAGCGCCAGCGAGTCCTCGGCGGGCAGGCGCGCGGCGCCCTCGAACCAGCGCAGCACGCCGAGGAAAGGCCAGCCGGTGATCTCGGTGATGGTGTCGCAGGCCGGCTCGAACAGCGAGAAGTCGCCGCGAAACTTGTTCACCAGGTAACCGACCACGCGCGCGCGATCGGCCTGATCGAGCAGCAGCCAGGTGCCGACCAGCGAGGCCATGGTGCCGCCCTTGTCGAGATCGCCGACCACGATCACCGGCACCCGCGCTTGCTCGGCGAAGTACATGTTGGTGATGTCGCAGTCGCGCAGATAGATCTCGGCGCCGCTGCCAGCGCCCTCGACCAGCACCAGATCGGCCTCGGCGCAGGTGCGCTCGAAGCTGTCGAGGATGGCCGGCATCATGCCTTGGCGCATCTGGTGGTAGACGCGCGCCGGGCAGTTACCGAGCGAGCGCCCGCGCAGCACGACCTGCGAGCCGACGTTGGTCTGTGGCTTGAGCAGCACCGGGTTCATGTGGATCGAGGGCGGCACGCCACAGGCGCGCGCTTGCAGGGCCTGGGCACGGCCGATCTCGCCGCGCGGTTGTTCGCCATCGGCACCGATCGGGGCGTCGCTATCGGCGGTGACCGCTGCATTGTTGCTCATGTTCTGCGCCTTGAACGGACGCACGGCGAGCCCGCGCCGGCTGTAGGCTCGGCAGAGTCCCGCCACCAGCAGGCTCTTGCCGACGTCGGAGGCGGTGCCCTGGATCATCAGGGCGCGCGCGCGGCGTGGGCCGTGGTCGAGCAACGGGGGTAGCTGAAGGTCGATCATCGGTGCGGTGTCTGGCATGGTCTCCTACTCACCCGCTTGAGCCTTAAAGTCCGGCTGGAGGTTGAATGGCGGTCCAGCGCTGATATCGGTATCATTCCGGCACGTTTCGTTCCGGAAGATGCTGTGCTGTCATCGCTCGGGATAAAAGCTATCGTCCAGCAGTTGTGTGATGGAGTAGGGACAGACTTCCGGAAAGGTTGATCGCGCCAGGCGGGTTTCTTTGTGCGCGAGGTCAACAGCGTCGGCATAGGCATCAATGCTGGTTTCTTCTAAGACCGACTTTAGGCCGGGCGACTTGCGCAGCAGGACACTGATCTGCTGGCGCTGTTCGATGATCGTCGAACGCCAGCTATCGCCCTTGAATTCGCGCCAGCGTTCGCTGAGCGTTTGGTATTGGAATTGCCACTTGAGCAGGTGTGCGATCAGGATCAAAAAACGGCTATGCAATTCGCGCCGATCACTTTTACCCATATCGCTCAACTCTTCCAATAAGTGTTCGATATCCAGTTCCTCGAAGCGACCGGCGCGTAATAATTCGGCGTTGCGTTGCGTCCATTGGGAGTAGTCGGTCTGATAGAGAGAAGCGAGTTCAGTCATGGCGAATCCTCTCAACAAATTCTCTCAAAAGGCGTCTCCCCAATGAGACAAGGTCGCGCCTTGCCGTGATGCTCCCGGCAGGCACGATCAAACATCAGGATGAAGGCGATGTGATCGCCACTCGGATGCTGAGATTTGCACCTTGGCCTCGCCGCACTTGCGTGTGGCCGGGCAAAGACCGACGCTGACGCCTGGGCCTCTTCTGCCTCGCCCCCCACTTGCGCGGGGCGAGGCAAAGACGGAGACTCGGTCGGTTACGGCTAGGCCTCCTCAGCCACCGCCTCGCGCGGCTTGCTCGTCTGCAACTCTGGCATCGCGACAGTGGCGGAGGACGATGCTGGCCTGATGCCGCCACCGCAGCCACCCGGCTGACACTTTGGTGAGGCTTCGCCGCCGATCTCCAGGTCTTCCATCTGCTGATTGCCACCGCCGCAGGCCATGGGCACGGCTTGGCTGGTGCCGAGCGCCGGGCGCTTGGCGGCTGGGGCCTGCTTCCAAGCATTGTGATCCGGCTCGACGATCTTCGACTTGCTCTTGTCGTAGTCGAACCTGATCAGCTTCTTGAACATCGGCCCCCAGTAGTTCTGCTTGCCAAGCTGGTAGAACTTGCGCTCATAGGCACTCTTGAAGAAGGCCTTGATGCAGCCGATCAGGTACTTGCGACGGAAGGGGTCCTTGACCCAGGGGTACTGGAACAGCATCCGCTTCATGTAGAAGCGCCGATAGTTGGCCATGACGCCATCGAGCAGCTCGGCGCGGTCGATGCTATCCGGCTTCATGATCGGCTGGACGAAGTTGTACTTGGAGTAGTCGAATACCTCGACCCGGTCGCCCATCTCGGTGAACATGTCGGAGAACGGCCAGGGGGTATACATCGACCAGTTGGCCATGTCCGCGCCCCAGTCCATGACCATCTGATAGGTCTCTTCCAGGGTCTCGCGGGTCTCGTTCTCGAGGCCGACGATGAACTGGGCCTCGGTGACGATGCCGTTCTCTTGCAGCAGCTGCACCGCGCGCTTGTTCTGCTCGATCGTGGTCTCCTTGACGAAGCGGTCTAGGTTCAACTGCGCGGCGGCCTCGGTGCCGAGCGAGACGTGAACCAGCCCAGCCTTGCGGTAGAAGGGCAGCAGATCCTCGTCGCGCATGACGTCGGTCACACGGGTGTTGATGCCCCAATGGATGCCGAGATCCCGATCGATCAGCTCCTGACAGAACTCGACGAACTTGGCCTTGTTGATCTGCGGCTCTTCGTCGGCGAGGATGAAGAAGCCGACGCCGTGGACCTTCACCAGCTCCTCGATCTCGTCGACCATCTTCTTCGGATCACGCACGCGATAGTCGCGCCAGAACTTCCACTGCGAGCAGAAGCTACAGGTGAAGGGGCAGCCGCGTGCCATGTTGGGTGTGGCGACCGGCACGCCGAGCGGAATGTAGATGTACTTCTTCCACTCGAGGATGCCCCAGTCGGGCCAGATCGAATCGACATCCTTGATCGAGGGCTCGACCGGGGTGGCGATGACCTTGTTGTCCTCGTCCAGATAGGCAATGCCCTTGATCTTCTCGCGCTCAGTGGGCCAGCGGCCCTCGTCGATGGCGCGCACCAGGTTCAGCGTGACCGCCTCGCCCTCGCCACGCACGATGACGTCGATCCAAGGTGCCTCGCCGAACACTTGCTGGTACATGAAGGTGGGATGGATGCCGCCGAGCACCGTGATGGCGTTGGGGCATTCTTCCTTGGCGATCTGCAATAGCCGCTGCGCGGTGTAGATCATCGGCGTCATCGCCGTGGTGGCGACGATATCGGCCTTGGCGTCACGGATGGCGACCCGCAGCTGTTCTTCGTCGAGGTTGTCCACCAAGCCATCGACGAAGTGGTAATCGGTGTAGCCGCCCTGCTTCAGATAGCCAGCCAGATAGGCGACCCATGCCGGAGACCAGTTGCCGGCGATGTCCGCGGCGCCAGCGCTATAGTTGGGGTGGACAAAAAGGATGCGCATTGTCAGCTCCGATGAATCTTGCCGTCGCACGCGAGCGCCGACCAGCGGTGAAAGGGCACTGGGCCCACGTCGATCGCAGCCTGGGCAATGGCTGCTTCAGCCCCTGTTTGGTTGTCGAGGTGTAGCCTGTATGATTAGCTCGGCTGACAGTCTTCGCTGTCGTGCCAGCATGACAGTCGGAGACTATCATGCACCGTGCCTCGCTGACCTTGTCGTGCCGCAAAGCAGTTGCCCTGAATCAAGCGCTTCGGGCTTTGCTGCCCGACGTTACAGGGGAACCGCTGCTTGGCGTCATACGACCACAGGACCTCTGCATTAGGAGCATTTGCGGCTCCAACATTCACCCACCCTTGTCGCAGCTCCAAGGCACGATATAGCGGTGCAGCTGGTCGCCATCCTGATGTTCGCCGATGATCGCTTGCACGCCATAGACAAAGGCGAGATGCTCAGGGCTTAAGACGGTCTCGACCCGACCGCTGGCGACTGCGGCACCTTGGTCGAGCAGCAGAAGGCGATCGCAGAAGCGACTGGCCAGCGTCAGGTCATGCAGGACGACGATAACGCTCTGTCCGGTCTGGCAGCGGGCACGCAACAGCTCCATGACTTGGAGTTGATGCATCGGATCGAGCGCGGCGACCGGCTCATCGGCGAGCAGTACCTCGGCCTCGACCGCGAGCGCGCGGGCGAGCCGGGCACGGGCGCGCTCGCCACCGGAGAGTTCGTCGGCGCGGCGCCCGCGCAGCGACCAGAGGTCAGCCGCGTGCAGGGCCTCCTCAATGGCGCGCTCATCGGCCTGGGCATCGCCGGCCGAGCGATCCCGGCACGCCTTGCCGTGCAAGCCAGTGCCTAAGCCGCCGCGCCACCAGCTGCCGCGGTAGGGGTGGCGGCCTAGCGCGACCAGATCGTGGACGCTGATCGGCCACTGCAGGCGGTCGTCCTGGCTCAGATAGGCGAGCCGCTGCGCACGCTCGCGTGCCGACATCCGTGCCAGTGACTGCCCATTGAGACAGATGCTGCCTCGATAGGGCAGCACCTGGGTGATGGCCTTGATCAGCGTGCTCTTGCCAGCCCCATTTGGCCCAATCAGCCCAAACAGCTCGCCGGCCGCGATCTCGATGTCGAGGCTTGATAGCAGAGTCCTCCCAGCAAGCTCAACGGAGAGGGCTTCGATCGTCAATCGGCTCAAAACGACTGCCTCCATGAATGTTGCGCCAATGCCAATGCCAGCGCCAGAGAGACCTGAGTATCGAGCAGCGACCAGATCAGGCAGGTGCCGTTCGAGAAGGCCGCGATCATTTCCAAGCTCACAGCATATCCCTGCGCGAGCGCAGTACCAGCGCCAGGAAGAAGGGCGCCCCTACCAGCGCGGTGACCACGCCAAGCTGCAGCTCCTTCGGCGTGCCGATCAGCCGTAGCATGATATCGGCGGCGAGCACCAGGACCGCGCCGCCTAAGGCGCTTGGCAGCAGCAGCTGGCCCGATCGATATTGGACGAAGCGGCGCAGCATGTGCGGCACCACCAGGCCAACGAAGCCAATTGCGCCGGTCACCGCCACGCAGGCTCCGACGCTGAGCGCGGTGCCGACAATGATCAGCACCCGCAGTCGTGGAAGATTCACACCCAGGCTGGTCGCCTCTGCTTCGCCGAGTGCGAGCACCTCTAGCGCCGGTGCGGCAGCGAACAGCAGCAGCAGGCCGAGCAGCACGAAGGGCAGCACCAGGCGCAGATCGGCAAAGCCGCGGTCGCTGATCGAACCCAACAGCCAGAGCACGATGTCCTGCACATCATAAGGATTCGGCGCCAGATTCAAGGCCAGAGAGGTCAGCGCCGATGCCAGCGCCGAGACAGCGACGCCAGCGAGGATCAGGGTCAGGTTCGAGGAGCCTGCGCGCGCCAGCCCATAGAGAAACAGGGTCGCCAGCAGCGCGAACAGCATCGCCGTGGCTGGCAAGGCCCAATCGTTGATGGCGCTGAGGCCGAAGTAGAGGGTCAAGACGGCACCTAGCCCAGCGCTTGAAGAGATCCCCAGCAGCCCAGGCTCAGCCAGCGGATTGCGCAGTAGGCCCTGTAGTGCGGCGCCCGACATCCCGAGAGCCATGCCCACCAGCCAGGCCAATAGCACCCTGGGCAGCCGGATCTGCTGCACGATCAGTTGCTCTGTCTCTGGTCCACTTCCGAATAGGCCAGCGACAACCTCGCTCAGCGACAGTGGCGCGGCCCCAAAACGCAATGAGAGCAGGCTCAGGCCGAGCAGAAGCAGGACCAAGGCCGCGTTAAGGAGCAGCGCTGCGCGCTCAGGATAAGGAGAGCGGGCGCGCATCAGCAAGGCGCCCGCCTGTCGGGCTGCCAGCAGAAGCGCTCGTCAAGTCCGACAGGCGGGTGAGCGCCCAAAACAATCATGTCTCACAACCAATTGTTTGGAAAGTGCTGATCCGCGCCATCTGCGGTTGATCGACTCAGTGCGCGGGTTGGGGGTCGAAGAAGATATGAATCGTCTTCAACTGCTCGGCGATCAGCTCGGCGGCGTCGATCAGCTCCAGTCCGCCGCAGCCCCATCCGCTGTTGCTCGGCAGCTGAATGCTGGGTATCCGTGCCAGCAGTTGGTGCAGCAGCGGATGGCGACCGAAGCGCGCTGTCGACTGTGGTTGCGCCTGATCGAAGTAGCCGAGCAGGAAGATATCCGGTGGATCAAGCATCAACTGTTCGAGTGGCACTGTACCCCAACCGCGGATGCCCTGCTCGGCCGCGAGATTGCGCAGACCGAGCAATCCGAGCAGGGCATCGATATAGGTCTCACTGCCTGCGGTGCCGCCGTTGGGGCGTAGATAGAGCGTCTTGAGTGCCGCAGTCCGAGCCGGCAGTTGCTCCGTCAGCGCCTTGATCCGAGCCTGCGCGTTGGTGATCTCGCCTGCGCCCGCAACTTCGCGACCGATCGCTTGGGCAATCTCGCGCGTCATGGCGAGAGCATCCTCGACACCTCTAGGATAGGGTAGGGGGACGATGCGGATACCTTGATCAGCGAGCAGCTCAGCATGCAAGCGCGACGACCAGCCCAAATAGGTGAGCGCGATATCGGGCTGGAAGTAGAGCATCTCCTCGACGGCCGCGCGATTGGCTGGGTAGGCGGATGCGATCTCGGCGACCGGTGATTGCGCTGGGTCTTGCGCCTGGCGTGAGACTGAGAGGATCTGCTCCGGTGCCGCCAAGCGCAGCAGCAACAGGTCGGCGCAGAGGTTGGTGCTGATGACCGAGGGTAACGGCTGTGCAAGGGTAGGGAGCTCAGCGTTAGGGGGCACGGCGGAAGCGATGGACTCAGTGGCAAGCGGACGCTCCGGGGAGGTCTCCGAGCCATGCGCAAAGAGGCTGAGAAGCCATAGCAACAGCGATGACAACGACAAGGGGATCGGTCTCAGCATCGGAAGGTGGCTCATTCAAACAGTGCCTTGAGCAGGGTATTGCGGGCATTCTGATAGAGCCGGGTATCGACTTTGGTCGCTATGTCATCAATGCCCAGCTGCACGGCGCGTTCCCGCAACTGATAGATCGCCTGGATGCTTGGGTGAGCGGCGCTCAAGTCTTAGAACAGCACTCAGGTGCCCTGAATCCGATCATAGTAGCGTGCGCGATAGAGCAACCTGGGCACGGCGCCGTCACTGAAGCCGCTGCGGGTGTGCAGCACATTGTTGCTGATCAGTCCCCAACCGGATTCCAGACGGCCTTGTAGATGCCAGTCTGATGCCTGCTCGAGTGTGGCTTTCAGGGAGGCCACGGCCTCCTGTGTCAGCGGGTCGTCGCGCCAGGCGATATTGCGCGCTCGGTTGGTATAGCGCATGTGCAGCTGGCCGTCGGCGCGGACCGAGAACACTGGCCCGGTTCGATCCGGGCGCACTTGCTTGCCGTCGACATAGCTCGCTGGGATGGTCATGCACTCGGGGTGCATCAGCGCGCGGATGGACTCGGGTGATTGATCGCGCAGCAGGATGTAGACGATCTCGTGATCGAGCAGGTCGTTGGCGCCGCCCTGCTCGGCAGGATGGACGCAATGCAGCAGCAGGCTGTCGATGCGCTGCTCGGGCGCGTTGTAGTAGCCGTCGGTGTGCCAGGCGATGGGGCGGTTGGAGTAGGGGATATAGTCGCGATGCCGGGCGTCGGTCTGCACCGTCAGTGAGGTGATGGCGTCGTCATCGGCGCCGCGGTTGTGGTCGAGCCGCTGCAGCCCGAAGGCTGCACCGAGTTGGGTGGGGATCGCCTTGTCTGGATCATCGCCGGTCTTGCCGATGTAGATGGCCATATTGGCGCGCTGGCAACGCTCGAGGATGGCCACCTGCTCGGCTGGCCTGAGTTGGCGCGGGTCGTTGATCTCGACCAGGAGATCCTCAAGCCGGGTGGGTGCTTCGGCGAGCTTGCGTTCGCGCCAAAGCTGATAGGCGCTCTCGGCAGCGAGATCGAATGGCGATAGGGACATGAGTGATGCTTCGAGTCAGCGAGACGGTGACACCCATTCTCTCACGGTCAGCAAGGTTTTGGATGAGGTTGCCTGGGATGTAGCCTCGACATGGTGTCGCGTGATGTTGTGACTTGGCAAGAAGATGCTCGCGCAGAGACGCAGAGACGCAGAGGAAGAAAGCACTTGCTCGATGTTCCCAGTGCGCTTCTCTTGCCCTTCTCTTCTTCTCAGCGGCTTTGCGTCTCTGCGCGAGATATCTTTTCTTGTGTCGTCTACGCGACATGGCACCATCTGATTGACATTATGCGGAGGACGCACCCGTTGCCTGGCTAGATGCTGAGCTGGCCCGGGTATAGACTCGACAAGATATTCCTCATGACCCCTCTTGGTTCAGTCCAGTTACGAATGCTCGAACCCAATCCGAGGCGACCATCCCGACCATCTGTCCGACGACGCGGCATCAACGGTATGCGACGATTGTTGGCCGCCGTCGTTACAAGCTTGGCGCTGCTCTCGGCGGCGGCGCCGCTGATGGCTGAGCAGGATGCAGGTGCCAGCTACAACCTGCTATTGAAAGCCTCGCTGAGCGACGACTGGTTCCTCATCTCGCGCTCGAACCTGGCCTCGCGGAACAATTTTGAGGACAATTTCCTCGCCTTTACCGGCCTCGGGATCGGCTACCAGATGACCCCAAGCTTCAGTGTGCGTCTCGGTTATCGGCGTGCCTGGTTTCGCTTCACCGACGACTGGCAGCCCGAGAATCGCGGCTATCTTGAGGGCTATTTCGCCGAGCGCATCGGTGGTTTTCGCGTGACCAATCGTGCCCGAGTCGAGGTGCGGAGCTTCGATTGGCGCAGCGACGATGTGCGGCTGCGCAACGAGATCACCCTGGAGGCGCCCTGGGAACTAACGCCGCTGCGGCTGACGCCCTACCTGGAAGAAGAGCTCTTCTACAGCACGCGAAATGAGTGGATCGAGGCCAACTGGCTCGGCGGAGGTCTCGCCTGGCGTCCGGCGAAAGGCGTCAAGCTCAAGCTGGGGTATCGTTGGAACCGGTTCCGATCGGGCGACGACTGGTCCAACCGCAATGTCTTGGTCACCGGCATCAATGTCTTCTTTTAAGCAATGCGCATTCGATCGGCCGCGGTAGCGGATATCGACGCATTGCTTGAGCTAGAGCTGGCGAGTTTCGCCAGTGATCGGCTCAGCCGCCGGCAGTTTCGCTACATGCTCACGCGGGCTCATGCACAAACGCTGGTCGCCGAGGATGACCAGCGTCTGCTCGGCTATGTGCTCGTGTTGTTCAGCCGCGCGACCTCGGTGGCGCGGCTGTATTCCATTGCCGTTGCTGAGCAGGCGCGCGGCCAGGGTGTGGGTCGGGCGCTCGTGGTCGCTGCCGAGCAGGCCGCCTGGGCTGAGGAGCGCGCCTTCATGCGGTTGGAGATCCGGCGTGATAATACGGCCTCACAGGCGCTGTTCGAAGCCGCTGGCTATCGCCGCTTCGGGGTGCTGTCGAACTACTATGCCGACCATGAGGAGGCACTGCGCTACGAGAAGCGGCTCTCGACGGATCGCAAACCGGTGCTCAAGCGCGTACCGTTCTATGCACAGACCCTCGATTTCACCTGCGGGCCATCGTCGCTGATGATGGCGATGCAGGCGTTGCGACCTGGGATCGAGCTGACGCGCACCCTGGAGCTGCGCATCTGGCGCGAGTCGACCACCATCTTCATGACCTCCGGGCATGGGGGCTGCGGGCCGCTCGGATTGGCATTGGCCGCACAGCGGCGCGGGTTTTTGGTTGAGGTCTTCGTCAATGATCCGGGCGTGCCGCTGATCGATTCGGTACGCAGCCCGGAGAAGAAGGAGGTGATGCGTTTGGTACACGAGGACATGTGCGCTGAGAGCGAGCGCCGGGGTATCCCCGTGCAGCAGGGCACGCTCGGCATTGAGGATCTGCAGGCGCGCTGGGATCGTGGCGTGGTGCCGCTGGTCCTGATCAGCTCCTACCGCATCTATCGCGAAAAATTCCCGCACTGGGTCGTGGTGACGGGGTTTGATGCCCACTTCGTCTATTGCCACGACCCCTATGTTGACCTGGACAACGGAGAGACGACACTGGACTCGATCGATATGCCCATCCGCCGCGAGGACTTCAGCCGCATGGCCCGCTATGGGCGTGTTGGGCTGCAAGCGGTGGTGCTGATCTCGGCAGCGCAGGATCAGCCACAAGCGAATGATCCGGCTCTGGGCGGGCGGCGGGCTAATGGCCCGGTGGGCGAGCAGGAAGCCCGGATCTCGGCACAGGACAGCAACGCGCATGGCTGAGCATCTGCTGCTGGTCGAGCAACCGGGCGACTGGAAGACCGGCTTTCCGAACATGCCGGTAGTCACCGCGCGCGACTATCTGGGCGGCGGCGAGCTGGCCGCCAAGCGTGGCCTGCGGGTGATCAATCTTTGCCGCAGCTATCGCTACCTCTCGGTGGGCTACTATTGCTCGCTGCTGGCCGAGGCACGCGGGCAGAAGGTGATCCCCGATGTGCGCACGATCCAGGAGCTCTCTAGCCGTTCGCTCTACAGCCTCTCGACCGAGGAGCTCGACGGGCTGGTGCAGCGTCTGCTCGGCCGGCGCAAGAGTTCGGCGCTGGCGCCGACCGCCTATGAGCTGACGATCTGTTTCGGTCAATGCGACGTCAAGGAATTGCAGCCGCTGGCGCGCGAGATCTTCGAGGCCTTCCGCTGCCCGATCCTGCGCGTCGAGTTCAAGCGCAATGGCACTTGGCGCATCGGCGCCATCAAGGCCTTGCCCCTCGCCGCGGTGCCGAGCGAGGGCGAGGCGGCACTGTTCAGCGCGCTCGAAGGCTATCTCTCGCGGCGCTGGCGGCAGCCGCGTGCCCGACTCTCATATCGCTACGATCTGGCCGTGCTGCATGATCCGAACGAGGATCTACCTCCATCGGACGGCAAGGCGCTGCAGCAGCTGATCAAGGCCGGCAAGGCGCTCGGGGTCAATGTCGAGCTGATCCAGCGCAAGGATTACAGCCGACTCGCCGAGTACGACGCGCTCTTCATTCGCGAGACCACGCGCATCGGCCATCACACCTTCCGCTTCGCCAAGAAGGCCGATCGGGAAGGCATGGTGGTGATCGATGATCCGGACTCGATCCTGCGCTGCACCAACAAGGTCTATCTCGCCGAGCTGCTCGCCGCGCATCGGGTGCCGCGGCCGAAGACCCTGGTGCTGCGCCGTGAAACGCTGCTCGAGGCCGAGCAGCAGATCGGCTATCCGGTGGTGTTGAAGATCCCTGAAGGCTCGTTCTCGCGCGGTGTGTTTCGGGCCGAGACGCGCGCTGAGCTGACCCGCATCGCGACCAAGCTGTTCAAGCAATCGGACCTGATTCTGGCGCAGGAGTATCTCTACACGCCCTTTGATTGGCGTATCGGCGTGCTCGGCCGCCAGCCCTTCTATGCCTGCAAGTATCTCATGAGCCGCGGGCACTGGCAGATCGTCAAGCATGAGCAAGACGGTCGCCACGAGCAGGGCGGGTACGAGACCTTAGCCATGGAGGCGGTGCCGTCGGCGGTGCTGAAGACCGCACTCAAGGCCGCCGACCTGATTGGTGATGGACTCTACGGGGTCGATCTGAAGGAGACGCCAGCGGGGCCGGTGGTGATCGAGGTGAATGACAACCCGAGTCTGGATGCCGATGTCGAAGACAAGGTGCTTGGCGATCAGCTCTATGCGCGGCTGATTGGCGAGTTTGTCGCCCGTCTCGATCGCCGTCGCGGGCGCCGTGAGTAACGCAGCCTATCAATCAACTTGCACGAGGTTTTTGACGATGTCTCAAGTCGTCCGCGACCTGACCAGGCCAACGGCCAGACAGCTCGCATCCACTGAGCTGACGCAGGCCAACGCCGCGCTGGAGCCTTACGATGGTATGCAAGTGAGCGAAGCCGAGTATTGGCGCTGTTATGCCGATTGGCCGGATGTGACCTTTGAATGGCATGATGGACGACTGGAGGCCAAAGGCGTGTCGGATTGGGCGACGATTCTCGTGTTTCAATGGTTCACCGGCCTCATCCGCTACTTTCTCGACAGCCATGGGGGAGGCCAATTTGTCAATCAGGAGCTGGGATTCTCCTTCTCACTGACGACGCAGGAGACGCGCCGGCGCAGCATTCGCCGACCGGACACGGCCGTTATTCTGCCCGACAATCCCCACCAGCTGCAGCCGAGCGACCGGACCTACCAAGGAGTCTTTGACCTCTGCCTGGAGGCCCTCTCCGATAGCGACCCGAACCAAAAGGCGCGCGATCAGGTGACCAAGGTTAGGGAGTACGCCCAAGCGGGGGTGGCGGAATACTACATTCTGGCCGCAAACCTCCGCGACTGCGCCTTTTATCGTCGTGACACCGAGGGCCGTTACACACCGCTGTTGCCTGATCAGGATGGGGTGATGGCATCTGCGTCCTTGCCGGGATTGCGTTGGCGCTGGCGCGACCTGGCTCGGCAACCATCGCTGGAAGCACTGCTAGCCGACCCTGTCTACCAAGGCTATGTCTTGCCGGAATTCAACCAGTCCCAGGCGGATAAGGCTGCCGCGCTTCAGCGCGCGGAACAAGAGGCCCGGCGAGCCGATCAAGAGTCCAGGCGAGCGGAACAAGAAGCCAGGCGAGCCGATCAAGAAGCCGCAAGAGCTGAACGGTTGTCCGATCGCTTACGGCAATTCGGCATCGACCCACTGGACTGACACCAGCGTGCCGCGCATCATCAATTTGATAGGGCTGCACGAGCTTCTGGCACATGATTCAAGAAGAAGCAGTTGAAGCGTCTGCAGAGGGCAGGGAAGCCGTTTTCATGATCGACACTCGATTGTGAAAGACCCTCGCGCGAGCAACGGCTTCAAGAACTGCCCGGTATAGGAC
>NZ_JAYESN010000083.1:0-19284 GCF_034860625.1 Lamprobacter sp. | reverse complement strand
GCCTGTCCGCACTGCGCTGGCCACGACCTCCTCTGGCTCGAAGATGTCGCGCCGCGCATCACCCAGCAGAGCGAGATCCAGGAGGTCGTCGTCACCCGTGAGGAGCACCGCGCCTATGCCTATTGGTGCGAGGGGTGTGGCGAGATCCACTCTGCCGAGCTCCCCGAGTCAGTGCGCAAGGAAGGGCTGTTCAAGGCGCGCCTGACGGCGTTGGTGGCCTACCTGAAGAACGTCTGCCATGCCTCGTTTTCGACCATCCGCAAGTTCCTCCGTGATGTGGTGGGCGAGACGGTCTCGCGCGGGTATCTGGTGAAGCTCATCACCAAGGTCAGTCGGTCGTTGGAGCGGCCCTACCTCGAACTCCTCAAGCGCATCCCGCTGGAGACGACGCTCAATGTCGATGAGACCGGCCACAAGGACAACGGCGAGCGGTTCTGGACCTGGGTCTTCAAGGCCGAACTCTATGTGCTGTTTCGCATCGACAAGTCCCGTGGCTCGCAGGTGTTGATCGAGGTCTTGGGTGAGGAGTTCGAGGGCACCTTGGGCTGTGATTATTTCTCGGCCTACCGCAAGTTCATGAAGGACGTCGGCATCAGCGTGCCGTTCTGCCTCGCGCATCTGATTCGCGATGTGAAGTTCCTCACGACCTTGCCCGACCTGCCGACCCAACTCTACGGCAAGCGCCTGCTCGACGCGCTCAAGGCCCTGTTTCACGTTATCCATCAGCATGAGACGCGCTCCGAGGAGGCGTTTGGTGAAGCGCTTGAGGCGGCGAAGGCCGAGATCATTCGCATCGGCCGAGAGGCGGCGCCAAGCTTGATCGATGCCCAGGGCAACGAGCGCCGCCGCGAGGCGCAGAACATGGCCGAGCGCTTCCGCCAGCATGCCGAGGCCTATTTCACCTTCATCACCACGCCCGGCATGGAGCCGACCAACAACGTCGCGAGCGATGCAACTGCGAGACGATGACCCGCTCGGTGCCGTTGATGATGAAGCTGCCGGTCTCGGTCATCAGCGGCAGGTCACCCATGTAGACCTCTTGCTCGCGCACGTCCTTGACCACCTTGGCGCCGGCCGGCGCCTCCTTGTCGTAGATCACCAGGCGCAGCAGCACGCGCAGCGGGGCGGCGTAGGTGGCACCGCGCAGGTGACACTCGCGCACATCGAACGCGGGCTCGCCGAGGCGATAGCTGACATACTCGAGATAGGCGTTGCCGGAATAGCTCTCGATAGGCAGCACGGTGCGGAATGCGGCGTGCAAACCGACCTCGTCACGCTCCTTCGGCCCCTTTTCCAACTGCAGGAAGTCGCGATAAGAATCGATCTGGGTCGCCAGCAGGAAGGGCACCTCCATGATCGTCGGCCGCTTGCCGAAGTTCTTGCGGATGCGCTTCTTTTCGGTAAACGAATAGGACTTTGTGGCCGTCGGTCGTAGACGCTTATCCTCCAGTTCGGTCTTTGGCTTCCGTTCCTCGCACTCCACGGATTCTTCATTTTGAGCGTCAGCTTTTTCAGGTGAGGTCTGAACACTCACCGCCAGTGCAGGCAAAGATCCGAGCGCCGCTACCCAAGCATCGATCCCCCAACTTAACAATGACTGATCGATCGCTGTCTCTTCATGGATTTGCTTGATGAACTTTGCCTTCAAGGGTAACGAGGGCACGAAAATGCTCTCGTCAATCAATCGCTCTACGACTCCCTGCTCGACCACGGAAAGCAGTACCCGCATCTCTTTGCGGTGACTACTAAACACATCATTGAAAAGCGCTTCGAGTTTACCCCGGTCTCTTATGATCCCAAGACCATACTGCTGAACCAGTTGAGCCAAAATCTGCTCGAGCATGTCCGTGATGACCATCGACTAACCACTCCGAGCACGGTCTCGCAGCGCCTTGGCGACATTCGCCCCCGTGCGAGCATGCTTCTGCATATCGCCTAAATGGCGCAAGAGTAACGCCCGCACGGCATCCAGTAACAATGGATCGCCATCCACCATGATCGCCTGCTTGTTGTTCGCGATCGGCCACAAGAGCTTGTCTTTGGCGGCCAGCATCGCGTTGCGGTCAGGGACCTCGCAGCTGAAGTGGACCACGGGCGTGGGGCGTTGCTGAACATCCGCTTGGAAGCGCTCGAACTCAGCAATCTGTTGTTTGACCGTATCCGGATCTTCCTTCAGCTTGCGCTTAGCGAAGTGTGCTGCAGCGGTCTCGAGAAGGATTCGCTGTTGCCGCCCGATCTGGTCAGTCTGTGGGTGTGCGGCTGGGATTGCACGAGCCTGCAGCCTGATGGACTGCGCTTCCAAGCGGTCGAGCGCGAGGGCGTCATCGACACTCGCCAGGCGTTTTCGGTCGAGTTGCAGGGCCGCTAAGGGCTGACGCTCCGTCCAGCACCGCTGCACCTCAGCGAACGGTGGCTTGTTGGGCTGCAGCACCAGATCCAGCAGTTGCTCGAAGATGGGATCACCGTAGGTCGCGAAATGCAGCCGTCGTCGGTCGTCTTGGCCAAGGCCGGCCTCGAATAAGGCCCGCGATGTGGTCAAGAGCACCGGCTCATGGAATGCCGGTATCCTCTCCAAGACCAGCGCCTCCCCCTGCCGAAAGGTCTCGATGCGAGATCCAAGCGCATGCAGATAGCCGCCTGACTGAGCGCTCTCTCGCAACACCTGCCAGATGCTCTCGAGGCTCGCGGGCAACGGCTGCGTCCTGACCTCAGCGTCTAACTGTTCGTAGGCTGCCTTCTGCGCTTGGGCTGGAAATTCGGTCAGGCGTTGACGCTCTTGGATCTGTGCCGCATGCGCGTCAGCGCGGCGTAAGAGTTCCTGCTCGTCGATATGCCCCGGCTCGTCCTTGGATTTGGCGAAGTCCTCGAAATCCTCGGGCTGGATCGGTAGCAGCGAGAACTGCAGCTCACCCGACACGGTGAGGGCCTCGCGAAACCGCTTGACCAGCCTTGAGTAGACCACCTCTTCAACGCTGTCCTGATAGAGGTAGTTGTAGACCTGGATCTGCGGGTGGTGCTGACCGATACGGTCGATGCGCCCGATGCGCTGCTCGAGCATCATCGGATTCCAGGGCAGATCGAAATTGATCAGCAGATCGGCGCTCTGCAGGTTCAGTCCCTCGGCGGCGGCGTCGGTGCAGAGCAGGATGTCGATATGCCCAGCGACGAAGCGCTGTTTGATCGCCGTGCGGTCCATCGCCTCTGGCTTGTGCTCTCCGGCGCGGCGTAGGCTGCCGCCGAGGCCGGAGAAGGTGCCGATCGGGCAGCGTGGCAGGCGTTGGCACAGCTCCTGGTGGAGCGCGGTCAGGGTGTCCCCGTAGCGGGTGAAGAGTACCAACTGGCGCACGCGATCCGTGCCCTGACTGCGCCGCTGCTCGATCTGCTCCAGGAGCCGATGCGTCTTGTGCGGCACCTTCGGCAGCTGCTGCATGCGCTGCAGCAACGCCTCGACCGCAGTCTGCTCCCAGGTGAGATCGCTCTCGCTGCGATGCTTCAAGACCAACCCTTCGACCTCGTCCTCGTCCAGTTCCTCCAACGCCTCGCGATCCTCCTCATTGAGGTTGAGCTGCTGCGCCTTGTGCGTCAGGGTCTGCTCGATCTTGATCAGGCGCCGCTCCAGCGAACAGCGCAGGGCATAGAACGACGAGGCAAAGCGCAAGCGCAAAAAGCACAGATAGAAGCCGATGGCGGCACGTTGCTTACCGTCCTCCATGTTCGCGGCCATGCGATCGGCCAGCTCCGCGCAATACTGCTGCAGGTGCTCGTAGATCTCCCGCTCGACGCCCTGGAGCGCGATGATGCAGGGATGCACCTCGCGCCAAGCCAGGTTGGCATTCAGCAGCCCTTCCTGCTGGTAGGCGCGCAACAGCGACCGGCTGTGTCGCAGCATGCTGCGCCCGAGCGGTGCCAACAGGCTCAGCGAGGGTTGCAGCTCGTGCCAACCACCCAGCGGCGACTGGCCACCCTCGACAAAATCCTGCAGCCCCATCTTCCCAAACAGGCTCAAGACATGCTCCTCGACAAACTGCCACTGCTCGGGTGAGGACTTCCGCGCCTCGCGCAGATAGCGTTGCAGCCACTGCGCTTCGTAGGCAGCCACCGGGTCGCCTTGCAGCAGCCGTTCACGCACTCGATAGAACAGCTCGCAGAGATCCTCACTGAACTGCACGGCGCCGGCCGAGGGCATCAGCTTGAGCAGATCAAAGGCCTCCACTCGATTCAGCTGCATCGGCGTCGCGGTTGCGAGTAGCAAGGTGCGTGACTGACGATAGAGGGCATCCCGCAGCTCCTGATAGAGCTTATTGAAGCGTGGCATCTGCGCGTTGTTGTCCGGCGACTGTCGCCGTGCCTTATGCGCCTCATCCACCAGGACCAGATCGGTAGCGGGACACTGCGCGAGCAGCCGACCACCCTTGCGGTTGATGATCAGCCCGGTGGAGATGATCTCCAGCGGTGCATCAAACAGCTTGCCCTTGCCGCTGATCGGCTCACCAAAGCGCAGGTCGATGCGTTCCCAATCACCGCTGCGATTCGTCCGACGCACGAACGGCAGCATGAACTTCTCCGCCATCTCATTGAGCCACTGCGGGGTCAACGAGGCCGGGGCGAAAACGCGGATGCTCTTGGCGCGGCCACTCAGCCAGAGCGCCCGAAACGCCAAACCGGCTTCGATGGTCTTGCCCAGGCCGACCTCATCGCAGAGCAGATGATTGCGCGGATAGGTCTCCAGCAGGCGGCGAGCGACGAAGCGTTGATGCGGCCAGGGCTCGATCGGCGTGGTCTCGAGGGCGACCCGTTCACCGCCCGGCAGCAGGGGCGCTAGGCGGATCATGGCGAAGCGCAGGCACTCGTTGAAGCTCGGTGCGACGACCTCGTCCGGATTGTCCTCGGCGCCGCGGTCGCGCGGCTGCTTGGTCGGCTCTAGCGGCGTGCCGTCGATCTCATGCAGGTTGCCGGCGCTGTTGGCGATCTGGATCAAGCGCTCGCGCACCGCATCCGGCAGGGACAGGGTGCGGATAAAGGCGTGCTTGCCCTGCCACAGCGCCTCGAAGCTCGCGCGTTTGTTGGCAAACAGCTTGCGGTTCCAGTCGATCCAGGATGGCTGGACGGTGATGTTCTCGGCGTTGACCGCCAACGCGGTCTGCGACTCGTTCAGGGAGCCAGAGATGAAGAGCGCATCCCTGCCGTCGCCGAAGATCGCCCACTTCTCGTGCAGATAGCCGTCCTGGGCATAGTCCAGCGGCTGTGGCCTTCCCTGACCCGGCCCAGGCTGGCCATGCACCCGCAAGCCAACGCGCACCTCCAGACAGCCGTGGGCGACCATCCAGGCCAGCAGTTCGACACCTTGGCGCACCTGCGATGGCCACTGCGGCGTCACCTCCAGCGCCGCCAGCATGTCCTCGGCCGCGCGCTGCTGATCACCCTGCAGAATGGCCTCTGCATCCTCAGCGTTGAGTTGCAGGCCAACCACGAAACGCGCCTTGCCACCCTGCTCGACAAAGCGCGAAAACCCCTGCGACGCGGCAGCGAGGGAGGTCGAGGTGAAATAGCCAGCGACCCGGTCGTAGTGCATGGCGCGTGAGAGGGCTGGGATGTAGAAGTCGTGCAGGATATCGACCGGCTGTCCATCCTCGCGGAGGTCTGAGGTGGCGTAACACTGCTCCCAGCGGTAGGCGCGCAGGCTGGATGCAGGAGCCACTGGTTCACCAGCGTTCAACGTGATCCTTCTCCAGCAACCTCGAGCACGGTCGAGATGAGCGCCTCGGAGAGATATAGCTCAGACTCAGCGAGCCGCTGCACAAAGGGCTTCACGGCCTCGATGAGACCCGCTCGTTTGGCGCCGAGCAGAACCCCCAGTGAGCCGATGACTTGGATGTTGTTGATGCGCGCCATGCGCCGCCCACGGCGGTCGTCGATCAACAGATAATCCGCCTGCAACTGGCGATACAACAGCATCGCCTCGGTTTCACCAGGGTCAGAGAAACCATCCAAGAGCATCAGGCGCTGTGGATCGAGCGCGCGGACGCGCCCATCCAGATACAGCCGCAGGCGTTCGGCTTCGGGCTTGTCGCCGACCACGGCCTCGCGATGAACTGCCTCCGGCACGATCACGGTTCCAAAGAGTTGATCGAGCAGAGACAGGGCGTCGCAAGTTGCCAGCGCGACCAGCGCCGAGCAGTCAGCGACCAAAATCACGCATTGGCCTCCGAGAACAGCTGCATCTCGCGTAGAAGTTCATCCCGAGAGGTGTCGATGATCTCGATGCGCTCGGCCTTGCACGCCGCCATAAATCCGTAGATGTCCAGGCTAGCCAATTCCGCCGCCTTGGCCAAGGAGACGCGGCTCTCTTTGAACAGGGCTAGGGCATAGGCAAGGCGCATCTCCTGGGCAATGGCTTGCTCGGATTGCATGCCCACAAAATCATTCGGTAGGTCGATGGCGATTTGCATGCTGTTCTCCGCTCTCACAGATGGACCGCCTGGGGGCGGCTGCGCGCTGCTCGACGCCGAGCGCTAGAGTTCGTAGTCAATCAACAGCGCCTCGCGGCGTAAGTCATCCTCGTCGCACTCGTTGGCCCAGACCTTGAGCAGACCGCGCAGGGCGGCGTTGTCGCGCTTGCCGTGGGTGCTGAGGTAGTTGCGCGCGGCGACGATGCCGCCGTCGCGATAGAGGACGATCAGCCCGCAGAGTAGGTCCCAGAGGGTTTGCGGATGCTCCAGGCGCTGAGCGGCGCGCTCCTCGGGCTTGAACAGGCGCAGCTTGTTGCCACGGATGGCGAGTGGCGCGGCGCGCTCGCTGTCGCCGGCACTGGCGTAGGCCACCAGGTCATCGCTGACGCGATAGTTGCCGTTGCGCTGCTGCAAGTGGAAGTTCAATGAGCGGCTCATCTGCAAGGCATCATCGAAGGCGAACTCGCCGAGCCCGTTGATACCAAGCGCGATCACCGCCAATCGCGATTCGGCGTCGAGATCATCGACGGTGACCAAGCCGCCGGAGAGCCGGCTGACCTCCTCCTCGGCCACCACGCGCGCGGCCTCTTGCATCGCCCGGGTGGGCGGAACCTCCTCGTCGCCATCCTGCACGGGCCAATGCTCCGAATAGACCCGCAGCGCTCGACCCCAGGAGGCGATCATGCGGTCGACCGGATTCAGCTTCAGCACCTCGAACTCAGCCAGACACTCGCGTACCGCAGATTCGAGCTTGCTGCGCACCTCATACGCCCAACCCGATGGTGAACGATTGGAACGATCAGCTGGTCGGCAAGCGATGAAGATCGTCGACGCGGCAGAGGCCATGTTCATCTGATGCGTTGAATAGCCACCCTCCGATTCCACGGGCATGCACGCGCTGATATCCCAACCTGCCTCGATCAACGCGTTGGTCAGGGTCTCCCAGGCGTCGGCGCTCTTGTGGGTGAACATCAGGGTCATGATGCCCTCGGGCTTGAGCACGCGCCGAGACTCGGCAAAGATGCCCTGCATCAGCTCTTCGTAGCGTGCTTTAGCGCCCTTCGCTGAACCATCCCGCGCTGGATTGGCGACCGCTTCGTTCTGCTTATCGGTGACCTCATCATCGAACCAGCCAGGATACAGATCGCTGAGCGTGCGCTTCTGCCAGACATAGTAGAAGTCCGACAGCTCGCTGTACTGGACGTTGTCGTAATAGGGTGGGTCCATGACCACGGCATCGACACTTTGCGGCGCGATCCCATCCAACGCGGTTGCTGGCCCGAGCGTCTGGATCAATGCGTCAGATGCTAGACCTTGCCGATGACGTTCTTGTAGGAGTTCAGCAATGCCTTGATAGGCGTCCAGCACTTGTGACATGCCCCAACGGAAGCCAGACGAAGGGCCTGAGAACACCATTTCGCCAAAAGTCCATTTCAGCGAAAAGTCGTGGCGTCCAAATCCGCCTTTAATAACACCGGTTGTATACTCCCAACGTGTCTGGCGACTATTGTAATCAGTACATTTATCGATCATGAACTGAAGGTATTGACCAGTTAACAATTATCCGGACACATTCATTGCGCGTACTGAGTATACGGGAGCTTGAAGTACGACTTGATCAGCTCGGTTTCTTCTTTCAGCGACTGCAGTGCTGATTGCACAGAGCGCTTCAATTCATCTTTCGTTTTAATTGCTTGTCGGCCGACACGCTGATTCTTTACGGTGTTCCAGACTTGCTCATCGGGATTTAGCTCCGGCGAATATGTCGGGAGGAAGTACACGCGAATTTGATGGCGATGTGCACGCACAAATTGGCGCGTCTTTTTGGAATGATGGAACGGTGCTTTATCGACAATGATGATCAACGGATTATCGTGATTGGCAATCAGTTTTTCCAAAAAGGCGATGTACCGTTCGGAGTCGATCTTTGCGTCTTCAACCGAGAACTCCATCGCACCAGCGGCCGTCACGCTCGACAACAGGTTCAAGCCACTGCGTTGCTCGCTGCCTCGCACCTGGGGGGTTGTCCCAACCGCGCCCCATGTCTTGCCCGCATGGGTGCGCAAGCCGATGCCGGCTTCATCTTCAAACGCAATGTCAGCCTGAAGCTTCTCTGCGAGGCGTTGAATGCGCGGAAAGGTGTCGCTGAGAAAGCGCTCAACGGCCTTAGGTTTCTGCTCTGCAGCGCGAAACCAGGGTGTTTGATAACTCAGCCCCAGCTGCTTGAGATGCTGGCTGACCGTGGTGCCCGCCACCTGGATGTCAAAGTGGGTCTCTAGCAGCTCGGCAAGGATGTCGCGCGTCCACAAGGCCGTCTCATAGCCAAAATCCTGCGGTGTCTTGTCCAGCACGGTGCGTCGCAGCCAGGCATCGATCGGGGGCGTGATGATCGGCGGGGCGCCCGGCGAGGAGCCAGTCTCGAGTGCATCCCATCCGCCCTCACGGTAACGCTTGACCCAGTCAAACACCGAGGAGCGACTGATGCCGAGCACGTCCGCAACCAGGTCTGTACTGTAGTCTTTCTGCTCGATCGCCCGGATCGCGAGTTTGCGCAGATAGCTCATCGTCTCATCCGGAATCTTGCGGGCATCATTCATCCACTCGTTGGCCATGGTACCCTCCGCATGTTGGTCTGATCGCCTACTTTAAATTATAGACCAGATGCGTTAGTTGTCTGGATTAGAAATGGCTGGACAATAAGTCACAACAGCACGCCCTTTGTCTTCACCAAGCTCAGCGATGATCTTAGGCTTGGCATCATGCAAGGCTTCCATGACGGTCAAATGGCCGAGTAACTGCCGAGGCGTGAAGAGGTCGGCCCAGGTTGGCATGCCATAGGTCACGGGCCGCATGTCGTTCCCGAGCGGGAAGGGTTCGTTGGGTATCAATCCCTTCATCTCGAACTCGAACCGCCGCGCCTCCAGCTCGGCGTCCGCCGCCTCAATCGCTCGAAGATCGGTCTCGTTGGGCGCGCGGAAATAGCGCACCTTGGTGGTCTTGATCTCACCCTTGCGCGCCCCGCTGGCGAAGCGTTCGATCTCGCCATGCTCGTCGAGCTTAGGCTCTATCCGGATACCTACGACGCAATAGAGCACATCCCGCCAGCGTCCATGCTCAGATTCACCGCGTGCCTGGCGTTTTATCTCATCGCCTGAGATCGCCTGATGGCAATGTACGCACTGACCAACGCCACGGTTAACGGTACCAGCATCAATTGCCGCCGTATCAGTAGTTTTTCCTGCAGCACTCAATGCGTAAGGTTCAAAACAAACGGTTTTATCGGCCTGTGGTTGCAAAGATATGGCCCATTGTTCACCTTTCTTTGCCAGCCAGAAAGCGTTGAGCAGCGGCGCATCGCCACCGCAGTGTGGACAGGTGACCTGACGGCAGAAGAGCAACCCCATGTGATCGTGCTCGGTGGCGTACTCCGCGACGAGTTCAGTGCGACGTCGCAGATGCTGCTCGAGTTTGGCTCGTTGGTCTTGAGGAATGGGGCTGAACGGCGTGAAGGGCGCCATTGTTGCCTCAACGGTTTCGCAGAGCACATCCCCCCATCGGACGATGTCGTCGAGTAGCTCTATGCCAAAGCGCGCAGGATAGTCGAGTGTCGCTTTGAGGATGACACTGGCAACGGGATTCAGCTCGTTGGCAATGACCTGATGCCCAAGGCGCAGCGCCTCAAACGGAATCGAGCCACCACCAGCAGTCGGATCAAGGACGACCTTGCGCTCTGTTACAGGCAGTAGTGCAGTTGGCGTCGCGAAGGCTCGCGAGTAGCCATAAGAGTCTTCATCATCCCAACGCAGCGCTGCACCCAGTAGGGTCTTGATATCATCCCGCTTCGCAAATGCGATCTTTTCCTTTACTCCAGCAGGATCAGCCGTTGCCTTCACCACTTGGATGACGTTGCCAGGCTCGAGAGGAATGCTCGGCAGTTCTTGAACCTCAGCCTTCCAGGCTTTTACCACTGGATCATCGGCATAGTTGGGTCCAGCCGCTTCGAGCTTGGCGATCATGGAGCGGCATTTCTCCCGCCGGTCGCGCTCGTTCTCAATAGCGGAAAGCACTGTTTGATCGATAGGCAGCAGCCAGAGATGGGCGTCGCTGTCGTCTCGAACGAGGCGTTTGGTGATGGTTTCGTTGGTCAGCGTCCAGCGTTTATCACCGAGCAGCGCCTGCCAGCGGACGATGCCAAGACTGCGGACGAAGGCTTGCGGATTAGCATCCGCCGGCAGCAGCGACGCCAAGATCGCCGCCCGGCTCGGTGTCAGCGGTCTGCGTGCCCACCAGACGTGAAGCCTTGCCGTAGGTGGTTGCTTTCCTGTGTCACGCTCTCGACCGGTCTCCGCCCCCACCTGATGACAAGGAAAACCGGCTTCGATCAGGCGTAGGTCAGTTGGGTCCATGCGGGAGATGCTCCTCGATAGTCATGGTGTGGTCTCGTCGTGCTACTCGCTGACAAGCTCCATCAACTCCTTGGTGATCTTCGGATGGAGTGTCTTGCCGGCATGAAAAGGCACCACAAAGCGCTCAGAACCCTTCTGATAGATTCTGTGGCTGCCTTTGCTCCTGATCTGCTGAAATCCTGCCGAGAGCAGCAGCCTTTCTGCCTGCTCCGCCGTCAATCTCGGCAGCTTAGGCAACGCTGACCTCGACGGCGGTGGTCAGAATCTCTTGGCTCAAACAGCCGATTCGCTCGTCAATCGAGAGTGTTTCCAAATACAGCTCGATGGCTTCCTTGATGTTGGCAAGCACCTCATCCAGCGAGTCCCCTTGCGAGTGGCAGCCTTTCATTTCCGGGCAAAAGGCGTAATACCCCTCTTCGTCTTTCTCAATAATGACGCTTGCTTTCATCAAGATGTCCTCGGTTGAGGTTGACAGTTGATGGCCTATATTCTTGCCGACTCGCCTTTCATCGGTGGTGCTGAGCCGAGTGGGGATGTCACGGCCATCCCTACCCGCGCGCCCGCATGCGCTCCAAGACACGCGGCAAGCGCTTGTCACCCGAGTCGCCGCAGAGCATCAGTCGCAGACCACTGATTGCCCAACTGCGCAGCGCGGGGTCTGCCGTGGTGACATTGGCCAGCCAGTACACCGCCTCCTCGCGCGAGAGCATGGCGATGCGCCGCCCGATCAGCTCGATGCGGTCGACATCCTTGACCTTGCTCTGCAGCCGGAAGAACAAGGCCAGCCGCGCACCGGCGGCCTCATCAAGCGGCAGATTGCGATCGATGTCTTGGAGTCCTTGCGCCGAGAGGTAGCGCTCGAGTCCGAGCGGAATGCCTTGGTCATCCTTGACCGTTTCAAGGATGCGCTTGAGCACGGGCAGACAGGCGCGCACGCCCTCGCCATGCAGGCTGCCGCGCTCCAGGTGTTTGGCGCGCGGATTGGTCAATCCTTCGATGTCGTCGCGATCCTCGGGGGCGATGCGTTCCTTAATGATCAGCAGCGGCGGCGGTAGGTCGCTGCGGCGCGTGATGCGCAGCAGATAGGGCGCACGTTTAGCTTGCTTGGCCAGTTGCGCGTCGTCCTGGGCGGTGCTGGCACGCGGGGTGCGCGAGGAGGCCCGAGCAGAGGTCGGCATGAAACAGGATTATCCTTTGAGTTGCTGGAGAAAGCCGAGGAACTTGCAGTTGGGGTCGGGCTCGCCGATGGTCAGGCGGACCTCGCTGTTGGCCTCAAACCGCAACCGGTTGTTCAGGGCTGCGAACAGGGCACGATTCTCGACCAGAGCGCCCACCGTCGTTGAACTCATCCCCAGCTGAAAGCGCGCCTTATCCTGAAGCTGAGCGGCGATGTTCAGCATCACGACCTGCGTCTTCGATTGGCTGAGCGCGGTGCCGGCGAGCAGATTGAGCAGCTGCTTGATCTTGTCCTTGTCGCGCAGGGAAAACTGCTGCTGCTGGACCTTGGGCTGGCTGATCCAGCCGCGCGCCTGGGCCTCATGGTAGGGCATGACGATGCCGGAGGTGAGCGCGTCGAGCGGCAGATTGTCGCCCGTCTGCGCCTGCTCAGGGTCAGGGTGGCCAGCGTCGTCGAATGACTCCGTGGGGAAGACCACCAGTTTGCGCTGCGCCAGGAGGTTGGTGAGTTGTTGGCTGAGCACATTGGGATCGACCTTGTCGTGATCCTGCTCGACGGTCTGAGCAAGGTGCTGCAGGTCGATTTGGGTGCCGCTCTCGATGGTTTGCTCCAGCCAACCGGCGACGACGTCTGGCCGACGCTCGATGTCCTCCAGCCACCCCAGTTGCTTGGCATGCTCCTTGGTGCAGATGATCCAATGGGTGGCTTCGGCCAATGGCTCAGCGGTGAGCGGTGGTGGACTGTCCTTGTGATAGAGCGCCGCGGGTTTGTGCGCCTTAGGCTCGGGCATGTGCCCCAGACACCAGGCGCCGCGCTTGCTGCCTTCCACCAGGATCTGGGTGAGCAGATCGGGGCGCTGCAGGATCGGCCAGTGGCGGCGGGTGGCGAAATGCGTGACCAGGTTGCTGACGCTGACCTGCGGATACTGGTCGAAGAACAGCTTGCCGAGCAGGGTTTGGGTCTCGGCGGTGGGTGCGCGTTCTTCGGTGATCAGCTCACCCTCGTCGGCGAGCTGTTTGAGGATGGCCGCTTCCAGGTGTAGCCCGCCGGAACCGCCGCCGGTGGGACCAGCGCCGCCTTTGCCAAGGTCGCGCGTGGCCACACGGCCCTGATCCCGACTGGGAAACAGCAGGTAGCGGTAGGATTCATCAATGGCTGTGCGCAGATCGGCGGGGCTCTTGGACGCGCGCTCCTTGAACTCGGCCTTCTGCAACTGGTCGTGGCTCACGCCCCAGTTCTCGGGACTGGCCTTGAGGCGCTCCACCGCGATCGCCTTGCGTGCGAGCGCGAGGATGTTTTGCCGTGTGCGGCGTTCCTGTTGGGTGCGGCTCTCGCTCCAGACCGCGCCTTGGAGATGCACGACGCTGGGCGCCAGTAGAAAGACCTGGTTCTGATACTCGCGGATCGCCGTGCCACGGTGTTCGATGAAGCGTGAAGGATCAAGCTCCGCCGCCTCGAAGCTGATGATCCCGAGCTGTGGTCTGGGGGATTTGTCCGGGATCGCCTCACCGTCACGGATGTTGACGACGACATCAAAGACGGCCGACTGCTTGACCAGCTCACGCACCACCTGTTCGATCCGCGTCATGGCGTCGTCTTCGGAGACGCTGCCCTCGATGCGACGCAGGATGTTGTTCAGCGTCGGCACGGTGTCGGCGTACAGGCGCCCGTTGCGGTTGCGTAGGTAGTTGGCCTCGACCTCGATCTGTTCCAGGGCGGAATGGACGGTGGCGGGCTTGATCACGGGCGAGGCCATCTCATAGACCGCTGAGGCCATGTCGATGCCAAACCTCTCATCCTGCAGGCCGCCGCTGCGCCCAATCAGGCTATGCAGGAACACCACCCGCCACGCCCATTCATGCACCGGATAACCATCGGGATGAGGATTGCCATGATCCAGCTCGCCGGCGACGCTGAGGCTGGTGGCGGCGGTGCCGGACACCTTGCTGATGTCGGAGTCGAGCACGGCTTGCAGGTCGGTGTTGCCGGTCTTGCCCAGCAGTTCGCTGCGGATGGTGCTGTCAGACAGATCAAGATGGCCGGTCTGGATCAACGGGATCGGTAACTTAGCCTCCCAGATGCGCCGCACCGCGCGGGCCAGGGTGCGCAGCAGCCCACGGGTACTCTGAAAGGTCTCGACTTGGGCCAGTTCTTCTGACAGGAACTCGATCAGCTTTGGGTGAAAGGGGTAATGCGCGACCAGCTCGTCATGCCGTTTGGGATTATTGGCTTCGGCGGGGAGATCGGTGCCGGCCTGGCGATAGGTCTCGATAAAGGCGTCGGCGATCTGTGTCGCGACGGACTGGTCGACGCTGGCGAACAGGCGCTTCGCCATGATCCGCGAGAGATCGCCCTCCTGTACCGGCGTCGTCGCGCTGGCGGTGCGATTGACCACATCCAGCATCTCGGACTGCGCCTCGGAGACGATCGCCTCGGCTTGACCCTGGCTCATGCCGTGGGTGCTCTTGAGCTGCCGGATCAGCTTATTGAAGTCGCCAAAGGCATTGCTGGCCGAGGCCAGGCTGAGGACGACGGCGATGTTCGGGCGTGACTCGGTGTAGGTGGAGAGCGACATCAGGAAGGCGGCGGCTTGCTGAGCGCCCAGCCCTGGGAAGGCCGCCTCCATGCGCGAGAGATACTGCGCGATCTCGTCGATGAGGATCAGGGTCGACTGTTCACCGAACAGACTGTCGAAGAACGCCTCCGAGCCGGGCGCTGAGGCATCCTCAAGGCGGGCCTGAATCGGCGCCTGCTGCTCCGCCTTGAGGAGTTGCTGTCCGAGTAACCACCAGAGGGTATTCGGCTTGGGTTGGCCGCCGTCGACGCCTTCACGCAAGGTATCCACGGTATCCCCGATCACCCCGACGACCCGGATCGCGCTCGGTGACGCCAGCCGTTCGGCGGCAACGATCCCATCCAGATACGGTATCAGCGCCTGGCCCTGCTTGGCGGCATGGGTCAGCGCGATCAGCGTGTGGGTCTTACCGCCGCCAAAGGCCTCATCCAGCCGCTGGATCGCCGGCCGTGACAGATCGCCCTGATTGAGCCTGCCTAGAACGTTATCGAGGATGCTGCACAGGCCTTGCGTGGGATAGGTCGCGTCGCGGAAGAAGGCGACGGGGTCGGAGTACAGCGAGTCCGCGCCTTCGCGCGCCTGACCTTTCGCGTAATCGGTGAGCACGCGGCTCAGCCTGGCGGTGAAGATCTCGGGGTTGAAGGTGCCAGCGAGGATCTCCGGGCGGGGTTGGCAGGTTGATAGAACGTCTTGCATGTCAGCTCCCTGCGGTTCTGTCTGTCTTTGCTGCGGCGTTGGGTGGACGACAGGTTCGTTGTGCGAAGCTCATCCGGCGATGTTGTCCGCTAAGCAGATTGACTGGACTGATTGATGAAGAGCGCCTAGCAGCGAAACGCACGTCGATGAGGTGGGCAAAAAGCCCCAAGTGATGTGCCACAGCAGGGACAAGAAGGCCGTGTAACTTGGCCTGGCAAGACTCAGACAACAAACCAGACTCCCGTTCCTTTCAAACATTCCTTTCACTGTGACAGCGTTTGCGGTGACGCTAAACACCCGCCACCGGGCGACAGAGGATGGCGGTCATCCGGCGCCAGACAGCACTGTGAAACGTATCACACTACTCTAGCTGATTTTCCCTGAGGCGTATGAGCATGAGGTCATTACTAAGATAAAGAGGAGCACCCGTTGGTCCATACCCGGTGGGGGGACCCCGGCACGGTTGGCTATGTTGACAGAAACCCTTGGGTACGGCGGCCGCATCGGTCGCCGCACGTCCCACCTACCAGCCCTTTTAAGGTGACGAAATTCACCTGACTGCAAGCCCCTGATTCTTCGTCAAGGTGCTTGCGACGGATCGCGTGGTTCGGTGACCGGCAGATTCACATGGAATCGTAAGTCGCTGATTTTAAATGTTGCTTTTATGCACCTTAAAAGGGCTGGTCCCACCTACCCATGAGGGCTATACAGAATGCACGAGCCAACACACACCACCACCACGCCGGACCCTGACCGGGAGGCCAAGCGTGAGCGTCGCAAGGCGGGCTATGCCAACGCCGACATCGCCATCGGCCTGTACACAAACCTGTTCTTTGTCAAGGAAATCTTCAGTCGTCATGCACTTGACACTAAGCCCCTAGACACTAACCGCGACGCAAAAGCGATCCTCGAGGAGGAGCATTGGCCGAATCGCACGTTGTTGATCGATGCCGTCGAGTCATGCCTGCGCTATCGGCTCGCTCGGGACATGGCCGAGCGCTTCAAGGCCCTGAAGCCGGAACAACCCGATCAGCTGGAACTCTGGGAGCAGCTCACTCACGCGGTTTCTGATGTTTTCGAGGCGCACACTGAGTCCCGCAGCCAGGACGCATATCTGGACAAGTGGAATCACCTTTTGAATCCCAGTTTCGCTGACCAACTCAAAGCGGATTAGGCGCCAAGTGCGGCGGGCGAGCCAGGGAGGGCTCATCCGGTATCTGCTGACCGGCACCTGTCATAAGCCGGAGCCACGCCAACGGTTCCGTTTCAGCCGAGGCCATTCAGTGCTTGTCCGTTACGACGTAACGGGCTAAATTGGTGAGGGTATCAAGAACAGAGGGAGTCGACCGATGGCGCTAACGAATGCCGAGCGACAACGCCACTACCGCCGCCGGGCGTTCGGGGCCGACGGGACGCTGACCCGTCTCACCACGCCTCTGAGTACCGAGGCCGCCGCTGCGCTGAACAGGCTTGCTCACGGTTACGGTCGCACGAAGCGCCACGCCGTCGAGAAAGCGTTGATGCTCACCGATGCCGCCATCATCAACCGGCTGCCAGAGCCCGACAAGCGTGCCTATCAGACAGGGACCCTCGCCAAGGGTGCTTTGCAGGATGCGTTACGCCGTCACGAACCCGCCCCGAAGAATCAGCAGGAACGGGCCAGCAATCCCGAGCATCAGCGCCTGTTCACGATCCCAGCGCCGTTATGCAGTAACGAGGGGGCACTCACTGTGCCTGAGCTGCCAGCACAGCAGGCCATCACCGGCGATCCAGAGATCGACGCCTGCTTGTGGCTCGCCCAAGTCTGCAAGACGGCCCGCCACCCCGGTGTGCTCGACAAGGTGCTCGTCGCCGCGCAGAGGATCACCACACCGGCCAAGGAGATCGAGCAGCGCTACGTCGATTGGCTCAAGCAGCAGCCGGGCGTACACCCGATGCGAGTGATCTTTGCAAGTTTCGACATGGCCAACATCGAAGAGAAGGTCGCCAAGGCTCGGGAGCGCATCGTTGTCTATAACGAGGGTGCGGCGATCTTCGGCTCCTACCAACAAGCACTGATGCCGACTCCACCTGAGCAAATGATCGAGCGTACCGTCGGCGAGCTGCCCGGCGGGGACGATGACCTCCTCTACCGCTGGACACAGGAGCAACGTGCTGAGCTGTTCGCTCGATCGGTGAATCCAACCACGCTGACCGAGGTCGCCGCCGAGCTGCACTATTGGCGCTGGCTGCACGACATCCGCTGGAAGCTGCAGCAGACCGAGGCCCCAGACGAGGATTCTCCAGACGACCCCCCTGAGATCAGCGCCCGCCGTGACTGGGTTGAGGGCCTTCTGTGCGAACTGCCCCCTCAATCCCCCGCTGAAGCCCTACAGATCGGTGAAGCCGTCCGCCACGGGCTTGTGGAGACTGGCAGCGTGGATGATTGGAAAACCCAGGCAGCTATCCTGGAACACTTACTCCGGCAAGCCGTGGAGCAATGCTAATGGACACCTCGCCCATTCGGCAGAAAACCCCATGCAGATCATGGAGAATCAACAGTTTTCCACCAGTACAGCGGGGACAACACCCATGAGGCACACACAGGTTTCCTACCGAGGCGAGACTAAGCCCCTTGAGGCGTGGGCCAAAGCACTTGGCCTGGACTTTCACGCCCTGCACATGCGTTGGCACCGAGGTCGGCGGACTCCCGAGACGCTATTAGCACCGATCCGGCCACCATCACGGCCACCGCAGCGGCGTCCCTCTTGATAAGCGGGGGTAGCTTGAAAAGACGGTGCTGAATGACGCTCGGCATCGTCGGTTCCGTTCCGCAAATATCGTCAGTGGTTGATGCAACGACTGGGCAGTTCATCCCGATGCACTGACGACTTCACGCCCAAGGATGGGCAGGCCCCCACCCGCCATTGATCCCACGGTCTGACTGCGCTCACTCGGATTTACGCACCTGGGGTACCTGTCATACCGGGGCATGCCTGCAGAAGACGCGCATCAGTAGCGCTTACCCACGCGAGATCATCGCCACTGCCTTCGCGAAACTCATCGCCCAGCGGCCCTTTGTTCGCCAGCCCGCTGTGGACCTGGTGAATTGCCGGGTCTACGCGAAAATTGAAGAAATTCTTTGGAGAGCCTAAGAGAGCTGCTTAGCCACCGAGCAACGGCAACCAGACGGCAACCAGACAGCGGAGATAAAAAAACGGGCTAGCCCCAAATGAAGCTAACCCGTTGTTTCTATTGGCTCCCCGAGCAAGACTCGAACTTGCGACCCACTGATTAACAGTCAGTTGCTCTACCGGCTGAGCTATCGGGGATTTGCTGAGCAGCATATTTTGTCGATCTTTCGTGATCGCGTCAAGAGCAAAATGAGACATTTGCGCTGTAGCGGGCCGATGCGGTAGGCCACACTTGGCCAGTGACGACATCGAACGCAGCGATCAGGGTGAGCGTGCCATGGCGGATGTATTCAAACTCGTCGCGTTCGACCAGACCGGGGCGCATCGGCAAGGTCGCCGCTGCACGCTCGATCGCCTGCACGCCGGTCATCTCGTCGATGCTGTGCGTCTCGATCCCCGCAGCAGCGCGCTCAGGGGCCAGCCGATCGGTCTCGCAGACATCCTGGCATTTCTCATCGAACTGCGCATCGCGCGGCGTATTGATCCAACCCCGGGTGCGGTGTGGCTTGAGGTCGGCCTCGCGCAGGAAGCGCCCGATGGAGTCCGGCGAGATAGACGCCACGATGCCGCGCGCGACGGCCTCGGCCGCCAAGTCCGGGTGGGTCCAGTGCGAGCGTTCCCGTTCACCGCGCTTGAGCGGTTCGCAGGCGAGGGCCAGAATCGAGCAGATCTGCTCCGGGGTGAAGGTCGGCGGGGTGCCTGGGCGAGGGGCATCGACTAGGCGTTCAAGGGCCGACTCTGTTGCCGCGGCACGCGACCACCGGCGACGCCAGCGCTGCACCGTCGCCCGGCCCATGCCGAGGTGCTC
>NZ_JAYESN010000082.1:0-19695 GCF_034860625.1 Lamprobacter sp. | reverse complement strand
GACACAGCGTCCTCGGCCTCTACACCGAAGCTGATGCGGACACCGACCAAGCTGCCGTGATCGTGCATGGCATCGGTGTGCATCCGAACTGGCCGCAGGTGGTCTATCCGCTGCGTGTCGGCTTGCCCGAACAGGGCTGGAGCACGCTGTCGTTGCAGATGCCCGTTCTCCCGAACGACGCCAATGCCGCCGACTATGCCGCGCTCATGGATGAGGTTGCGCCGCGCCTCGATGCGGCGATCGCGTTTCTGCGCGCTCAGGGCGAAGACCGCATCGCCATTGTCGCTCATAGCCTGGGTGCTACGATGAGCAACCACTATCTGGCCAACCATCCACAGGCCGTGGCGGCTTTCGTTGCTATCGGTCTGTCTAGTGGCAGCCAGCACGCGGGGCTCGACAACGCCGACCTAATCGGCCGCGTGGCGGTGCCGACCTTGGATCTATTCGGTCAGCATGATCTGGAGGCCGTCGTCTCGGGTGCCCCATCCCGGGCCGAAGCCGCTGGCGGCAACGCTGGTTACCGACAGGTGCAAGTTGCGGGTGCTGATCATTTCTTCGACGATCAGGAGGCGGGGCTGATCGAGATCATCTCGGATTGGCTCAACGCGGTGGTTCCCGCAGCAAAGTGACTGCGATTCACTGCTGGCTATCGGTATACGCTGTGTGAACACCGTTTGATTGAGCGCCCTTTGAAGGGATACCCCGATGTCTTGTCTACGCGCGATCTGCGGACCCGATCTGGTGATCTCCTCGCGGCCGGCGGCGAGGGCGTCATCGGCCCGCTGCAGAGTGGAGTCAGTGGGCATGGCCACCTGGAAGGCCGCGTTCGATGCCTGCAGGTGAAGCATTTGAAAAGCCATGACCCTCTCGGTGTGACCGCGTCAGCCACGGTTCACTGAAGGCGACCCGGCCCGGTGATCTGATCCAAAAAAGCGCCCAGCGCCTGCTGATACTGGGGCTGTGAGCGCAGGAACCCCTCATTATGGCCACCGCGCAGCTCGACGAAGCGTTTTGGCTCTGGAGCCGCCCCATAGAGTCGGCGCCCCAGCTGAACCGGCACGATCTCATCATCGGGGCGGTGCAGGATCAGCAGGGGAGCTTGCGCGGACGTCATCTGCTCAACAGCCGGGAACGTCACCCGCAGCGGGACCAGGCGCGAGAGCAGCGGATCATGCACCTTCGCCAGGCTCTGCATCCGATCGAAGCTGGATTCGACGATCAAGGCCGCCGGTGAGGTCCGCGCCGCCAGCCAGGTCGCCACCGCACCGCCGAACGAACGCCCTAAGAGGCCGAGCAGCAGGCCGAGCAGGGCCATGAACAGCAGTGAGGTGAGTTTGGCGAGCATCAGATCATTGGATCACAGGCGAGCAGCGGCAGGGGCCTTCATGCTCAGTCCACATCCACATCCACATCCAGGTCTGCGGCCTTGCGGCCGATGCACATGTGCAGCGCCGATAGATGCTGCTCGTCATTCGCATGGCTTCGGCTTCAGGCACCGCGTCTTGCCGTGACCCTGACGATGAATTCGGCAACCCGATTGGCATAATCGGCAGTATTGGCCAACTCATGACCACCCTGCGCAAGAATGTGCAGCGCGCTCCCGGAGGCCAACGCCTGGGTCTCCTGTGCATCGACGACCTCATCGTCCGCCGCGACCAGGATCAGCCTCGGCACCGATGCATCCACCGGCTCCTCCTCATAGGCCCGATAGGCGAGGGCATCCTCCAAGGTCCAGTCGAAGTTCGCCTCAACATCAAAGCGCTGCAAGCGGCCCTGGTACCGCGCCAGTGTTGCCGATGGACGCAAGGCCGGATTCAAGCCAATCCAGGGGTAGCCGTGCCGTGCACCCAAGTAACGCACCCAGAATCCACCCAGGCTGCTGCCGACCAACAGGTCGAACCTGGGCGATTTCGCCAGCTCAGACTCGGTAGCGCGAAGATAGTCCTCGGGCCGATAGCCGCCCTGTGTGTCCAGACAACGGACTTCATGGCCGAGGGAACGCAGCAGATCGACCTTGGGGCTGTTGGGCTTGGGTCCGCTGGCAAAGCCATGCAGATAGAGGATCAGGGCCATGGTCAGACTCCGGTTACAGGGGCCGTGGTGTGGGTGCCTAGGCTGGCTCGTCAAGGGGACGCGTCAAGCAGACGCACCCGCAGCTGCAGGTGCCGCTCGTCGGCGTCCGCGTTCGACCAGCGTCTGACGTTGCGCTCCCGCCGTCGCTGCGTGCCCCCCACCTCGAGCCAGGTGTCCAAGGGGCCGCTCAGCGTCGTCTGTGCCGACGAACCTCGCAGCCGGCCACTCGGTTGCGCCTGCTCGAGCTGTTGGTAGAGGTCGACCGTGACAGCGTTGCCATGGGTTCGGGCGATGGCATCGAAGCCGCTGGTCGTCGACTGACCCTGGTGATCAAACACCACACCGCCTTGCCGCGCCCAGACGCCCGCCAGTGTCGTCAGCGGGCGCCAGTCGCCGGTTTGAATCCGCGCTGGGCGCCCATCGAGTGTCTGTACGCGCTGCAGCAGCTCCTCTTGGCGACGGGTGCCGATCACACGCGCGCCGCTGCGATGCCCCGATTCGGTATCCGCCAGCGACTGCTCGGCGAGGCGCACCTCGAGCATGAGTCGTCGCGGTGCGCGGTCAAGCCGTTCCAGCGCCTCGCGCAGGGTCGCGATCTCCGTGGGCGTGCCCTGCACGATCAGCTGATCGCCATGGGCCATCAGCGTGCCGCCGCCGACCAGTGGCCGGAGCACCTCGAGCAGTTGCTCGGCGGGCTGGGAAGACACCGGCAGATAGGCCACTTCCCGGGCCTCGTCGGCGAGGATGGGCTGAGCGATGGCCAGCCCGATCAAGAGGCTCAACAGGGTCTGCCACCAGACGGCTGTTTGCGGTTGGCTGTTCGTTCTCATGAGGGTCGATCGTCGCTTTGTTGACTGTTGTGTGCGTCCAGCCGTTCACGCCAGCGGTTGAGGGGGTTGAAGGACCGGTAAGAGCGCGCCGGCACACTCATTGAGCCTCGCGTTGGCGTCCGGTCCGATTGGACGCGACCGCAAGCGACGGCAGGACCCAGGTCGGAAGAACGCTGGTGGCTGCCCTTGCAGACCTGGGCGCCAACCCGCTACCGACCAGCACCGCATCGATGCCCGCGGCCTGGGCACCGGCGATATCGGTGGCAAGCTGATCGCCGAGCATCACCAACCGCGTGACACCGAGCTGGCGACGGGCGATCTCAAACAGCGCCGGTGCCGGCTTGCCGAGGCGCAGGAAGCCGACGCCCTGATCGGGCCAACGCTCGCGGATGATCGCCTCGAGCATCGCCGCCAAGGCCCCGGCGGTGAGGCCGACCCGCCCAGGCGCCACTGGATAGAGTAGATCGGGATTGCAGAGCAACAGCCGCAGCGGCAGACCGGCATCGAGCCGACGCACTAAGAGGCTTGCGGCCAGATCCATGTGCTCGGGCCAGCGCAGTCCCTGCTGATCGGCGATGATGAGCGCCTCGGCCTCGAGCGCCTCCTCGAATGGGACTGGGATCACGCCCGCACGCTCGGCATAGCGGCGCGCGCCCTCGGGACCCAAGACCAAGGCTCGCACACCGCGCAGATCACCACTCACCGAAGGCTCGGCCAACAGCGCGCCCGAGGTCAGAATGCGCTCGGCCGGGATCGACAGTCCCAAGGCGGCGAAGGTCTCACTGAGCTGCTCCGGCAAGCAACTGGCGGCATTGGTGAGCACCCGCCAGGGACAGCCGGTGCGCTCCAACTCCTCGATCAGCGCAACCGCGCCGGGCAGGGCGCGCTCACGATCGACCAGCACCCCATAGGCATCGAGCAGGAACCCCTCATAGCGGGCACGCAGGGAGGGCAGGTCAATCAGGGGTGCAAGGTGTCTCATCGGCGTCTCGCCTTAACCTGGATCTCACGCGATTGATTGTTCAGCGTGGCACCGCGCCATGAGCCTTGGGTGATCCCGTATCATGGTCGAGCCGTCCATCGGCGATGGATCACCCTCATCGCTGCTTGATCGCCTGGCGTCGGGACTGGCACTGACAACAGGCGGTTTTTCTCGCACATCATGACCGACATCGATCCTGTTCACATCCACACCTACTCCGGCATCGCCTTCGACCTGCGCGATCCGCAGCCGGCGATGGTCCGTTTGGAGGACATCATCCATTCGCTGTCGCTGATGAACCGCTTCAACGGTGCCGCGCTGTTTCCGTACAGCGTTGCCCAGCACTCGCTGCATGTCGCTGAGTTGCTGCCGCCTGAGCTGCGGCTCGAGGGCCTGCTGCACGACGCCGCCGAGGCCTATATCGGTGACATGGTCAGTCCGCTGAAACAGGTGATGCCGGAGTATAAGGCGGTCGAGGCGCGCATCAGTGCCCTGGTCGCCGAGGTCTTCGGGCTGGCCTATCCCGAGCCTCGCCTGGTCAAACAGGCCGATCTGGCAGTGCTAGCGGCCGAGCGCGAGCAGGTGCTCGGCCCCTCCTATGGCCCCTGGTTCAAGGACTTTCCCGAGCCGGCGCCGATTAGCATCCAGCCGCGCGACTGGTTGCAGGTCAAGGCCAGCTTTGGCCAAGCGTTGCAGACCGAGATCGCCAAACGCCGCGCCGCGACCGACGCGGGCCTGACGGATGCGGCCGAGCTCGAGCCATTCAGCGACCTCCGGCTGCAGGAGGCGAGGGCATGACCCAAGATCCCTTGGACCAGATGGCGCTGGACGGCCCCGTCGAGACGCTCGAGGTGATCGATCTGCGGCTCATCCGCAAGGCGCTCACCGAGGCCCAGGGCGAGCCAACCGAGGCGGCGCGTGCGAGGGCCTTCATCGCCGCACTCTCGGCGCTGCTGCTGATGTCGGGCGATCGTGAACTCGGCAACGCGATCGGCGCTTTGATTGGTCTGCGGCCGCTCGATGCCGATGCGCTGCAGCGTTTGATCGCCGACCGAGTTTCCGGGGATTAGCGCTTCATTACCGAGTGATCTTCACCTGCTCATGCAGCCACTGCTCAACCGCCGCCTGCGCCTCAGGACTCGGCGCTTGGTTGGCCTCGCCCTTCAGCTGATCCAGTGACGCACGGCCGTGGCGCAGGCTCAGCCCCAAGGTCAGGCGCTGCGGCGCCAACACCTTGTAGACCGCATAGTGACCATCGTAGATCCGGTTGATGTAGGAAGCGACGCAATGGCGCATCAACTGGGTTTCCAACTGCAGTTCATCCGGTGTCCTGATGGCCTGGATGTGTTCTGTATCGGCGAACGGGGCTGGCGGGAAGTCCAGGGCATGACCGCTGGCATCGTAGCGTCGCAGACGATTGCCCTCCTGCGCGATCTGCGCCAGGATCAAGCGCTCATGCAGGCGTCGCACCTGCGACGGGCGATCGCAGCGGCGTAACTCCCGCAGCGCCGCCTCACCGCCCATGCGCAGGCTGTCGTTGATCCATTCGCGCAGGGTGCGATTGGGCGCCTCACACAGCAACCGCAGCAGCGGACGTCCGGCCGTCCAGGGATAGTCCTCGAGGATCTTCACCATCCGGCAGCTCAAGACCCGCTCATGCACCAATGCATCGCAGAGCGTCTCGTCGCGCAGCACGCGTAACACCCGCGTGGCCTCATAGGCATCGAATTCACCGACGCGCAGCTTCCTGATCAACTTGAGCACGCGCCGATACGGCGGAAGCCCCAACTCGATCAGGATCTCGGTCTGTTTGCTCCCAGCGATCTCGATCAGCGTCTGTTCGGAAAACGCATGGGTCTCGGCAAACTGATGCAGCAGGAAGCACAGATTGACATTGGACAGGATCAGATCCCGCACCGCCTGGGAACGCTGCGCCAGTACCGCCAACGCATACCGGCGCGACGGCAACGGCTCCAGCGCATGGGCCAACTCCCCCGGCAGGGTCGCAAACCAGTGCCGGAAGCCGGCCTCAGCATGATCACGCTGAAACGGCAGCCACAGATCACTGATGCTGCCGACCTCAAACACCCCCTCGGCACAGCGTAGGGTGACGAAGCCCGAGGCCCAGTCACTGACCGCATGCAGGCAGTCGTGACCGAGCAGCGCCGAATAGTCGACGAGCAGGATCTGCGCCTCCGGGTCCCAGGCATAGCCTGGCCGTGCGCTGGGCGCCGCCGAGCCACGGCGATCCTGTCGGCGTTCCGCGAGCCAGGCCTGCAGGCGCCAGGTCAGGGCTGATGGGAGGGGGTCCATGAGGCCGTAGTGTATAAGAAGAAGCCCCGCCTCCGATGCTGCTGGCGACTGCGCAGCGACCCCGATGGCTGGAGGCCTGGTCGCTGTTCGGTCTGGATCATCCGGGGATCAGGGCGCTCGCCGGGCTCAGGCCGTCTTCGGGTCCCAGGCCTCGAACCGTCGTCCATCAAAATGAAAGGCGGCGAAATCGCCGCGCCCCGGCTCGCGATCCCAGAACACCCCCAACACCAGATTCAGCGGCTCGCGGAAATAGGTGCTGCCGCTCTCCTGTTCCGTATCCAGAATCGCCGGATCGAGCACTTCCAGTACCACCGCCGGTGTGCCATAGGCCGGCAGCCGGCGGTTCCTCAGCCCCGGCTTCCAGCACACCAGATCGCCGGGCTTGAACGGATGCGGCTGGTTCAGCAGCGCATAGCGCTCCCGCAGCACCGCGCCGAGATCCCCCTCCAAGTCACCCAGCAGATCATCCAGCGACTCATCCTGGATCAGGCTATTCGGCGCCTCCTCATTCAGACCGATGCGGTTCAGCAGTTCGCGCGAGGACAGAGAGCGGTTTTGACGGGACATGGACAATACCTCGGTGTGGTTGACAAGGCGCATTAGACCGCATCGATACGACAGCCCTTGTCTCATGATCGCCTATACTCGTCCCATGAGCGCTGCCAACTACGATCGCATCCAACGTCTGCGCCGGCTCGAGGCCCTGTTGCCCAAGCCCCGCACCAAGGCCACTGACTGTCTCGACGGCGCCCGCCTGCTCGAGATCCTCAACACCACCTATGGCACCGGCAGCCCGGCCAGCCGCCGCCGCGCCCTGCAGCGTGACCTGGAGACTCTGGTCAAGGACGGGCGGATCGAGGCGGTGAACCCTGGCGGCAAACCGCTGCGTTATCGACGCACCACCCATGCCCTCGATGACGATGCGCTGATCTGGGATTACACGCTGCGACAACTTCAGGATCTGGTGGCCGAGGCGGTGCCCAAACGCCAGCTCGACCGGCTCTGGGAGCGTCTGCTCTATGAGCGCGACCAACCGCTGCTCAGCGATCAGCAACTGCGCGTGGTCCCCGACAGCCTGCGCCTGCGTCCGGTCGAGCTCTATCCGCACGTCTTGCAGGCGGTGATCAGCGCGCTGGCCCAGCACTGTGCCCTGCAGGTCACCTATCGCAACGCCGCCGGCGAGCGCAGCACACCGCTGCTGCATCCACAAGCGCTGGTCCAGCGTGGGCCGATTCCCTACCTGTTCGCGCTCAAGAACGATGAAGACCAGCTGCGGTTCTATGCCTTGCATCGGCTCATCCGCGCCAAGGCCGAGCCGCAGCGCCCGGTGCGCGCCGCGCCGAACTTTGATCTGGACCAGGCCATCGCCGAGGGCAAGGTCGATTTCGGGCAGGGAGAACAGATCCGCTTGGTCATCCGCGTGCGCGGCTATCTAACCCAGCTGCTGCTGGCCTGTCCGCTCAGTGACGAGCAAGTCTGGGAGGACGAGCCGGACGACTCGGCGTTTGACCTGCGCATCGAGGCTGAGCTGCCCCAGACGGGCCAGCTGCTGCGCTGGCTGCTGGGAGCGGGGGACAAGCTGGAGGTGTTGGCGCCGACCGAACTGCGTCATGTGCTCGCCGAGCAGACGCGCAAAATGGCGGATGTGTATGTGCAGGAGACGACCGCGCTGAGCGATCCGTCCGATCCTGCGTGATCTCTCGTTCTCGATCGATGACGATATCCTGCTGGCATTCAGGGCGTCACGGGTGGCTTAGCGCCAAGGTCAGCGTCACTGGCGACAGCGTCGGTCCGGGATGCCTGACCACGGCGGACTGGGACACCAGCGGCGCGCCAGAGTGAGATCCTGCCAAGCGCCGCATGGTCAGCCCGCGACAGTCGTCATTCGGTTCACGTCATCCCCCATCGGCGGCTATGATCGATCCGTTCGAGCTGTGTGCTGTTCGCCACTCGCTCGACATCCACCCCAAGGCTCCATGCGACCGATCCGGTCGCGGCCGAGCCACAGACTGGCCCCTGACTCATCACCGACGCGCCCGCCATGACGACCTCCCTTCGCCAGTTCGGCGAGCAGCTGCGCGCTCGACGGCTCGAACGCCAACGCCGCGATCCCGCCTTCACGCTCGCCCATCTCTGCGACACCCTCGGCCTCTCGGCCTGCGATCTCCTGGCACTCGAACGGGGCGTCGACGTGGCGATAGACGCGCAGACCAGAGTCCTACTCGCCGAACTGTTGCAGCTCGATCCGAACCTGCTACCGGCGCCCAGCGCCAAGCTCGAGGCCGAGGTCAGGCCCGCCACGCATCCGGCCTTTGGCGCCCACATCAAGGCACGCCGTGAGCAACTGCGACAGACCGATCGTCGCTATGGCTTGCGGCAGGTCGCCGAGCGCATTGGCTTGGCGCCGGCCCATCTCTCCAACATCGAGCACGGCAAAAAGGCGCCACCGCAAGAAGGCGTGATCTGCGCGCTCGCTGATACCTTGGATGATGATCCGGATCTGTTGCTGGCACTCGCCGGAAAACTCGCCGGTGACGTGCGCGGCATCATCCTGCAGCGGCCGAGACTGTTCAGCCAGCTGATTCGCGAACTGGCCCAGAAGAGCGACGACGAGATCCTGCTCGCATTGCACGCCTTCGATGATCCCAAGCAGCGAGCACGGGCTCTGGCCGAGGAGACCCTGGAGATTCTTAAGAGCGGCCAGTATCAAAACGCCTTGGGGCGCCCGGTCAAGATCGGCCCGGCGCTCGCGCAGGCCGTTCAGGGGACCAAGGCCTATGCACCGGATGCCGCGTTTCCGGTGATCCGCAAGCCCCGTCAGCGTGGGCAGACGCGCATCGAGGTCCAGCATGCGCCGACCTTGCAGGTCATGCAGTCACTGGCGGCAGACCAGCGGCGTTCGCTGGTCGTGCTCAGCTTTGCCGACGCCTATGAGCCCGGAGGCAGCTTTCGCCGTGGCGGTCGCGGTCAGGAGCAGACCCTGGTTGGCGCCAGTGGATTGCTGCGCTGCCTGGAGCTGGAGCAGGCCCGCGCGTTCTATGAGCAGCATCAGGATCGCGATCCGTTTCACTCCGATCATCTGATTTACGCCCCCGCGGTGCCGGTGTTTCGCGACGCCGACGGCCACCTGTTGGAGCAGCCCTACAGCTGCGCCTTCATCAGTGCGAGCGCTGTCAATGCCCGCGCGGTCGAACAACGCACCCCGCAGCGGCGCGATGAGATCACCGAGGTGATGGCTCGGCGCATCCGCCATGTCCTGGCCTGTGCACGGGCCTATGGGCATCACCATGTTATCCTCGGCGCCTGGGGCTGCGGCACCTACGGCAACGGCCCAACACTCATCGCCCGGCTGTTTGTCGACGCCTTGCAGCAGGATTTCGAGGATGTCTTTCGCTCGGTCGTCTTTGCGATCCATGATGAGCGCACGGCTGAGATCTTCCGCGAGCAGTTCATCCGCGCGGCCGCTAGCCAATCCCCGGCGCCGATGGTGATGATGAAGATGCCCGCCCCTGATGAGGCGGATGATGGCCACCGTCAGGCGGCCGATGACGCGATTCCCGACTTCTTACGGGCCAGTCACCGATCCCAGCCATCGATCAGCGCCAAGGACGCTGATCCCGATCCCACCGCCGAGGTGATCGAGCAGGCCCGTGAGACCTACCGGGCGCTGCGGACCCGGGTCTATGAAGAGGCCACCCGTGCCGAGGGCGAGGCGATGCACAGTCCCGCGCATCGCAACCATCAAGCCCGCTTTCGTGAGCGGATACTGGCGATCTGTGACCGGGCCAACCTCGAGCACTATCGTTCGCCAACGCCGGAGGCGCGCACACAACTCTGGCATCACCTGTGGACCAAGACCCGCTATTCCGGCATCCGCGCCCAGATCGCCACCACCGAGGTTGAGGATCTGACCCCGCTGTTCGATGACTACCGGTGGTTCTCTGATCCCTGTTGGAATTTGGAGAACAAGGGGCACAGCGTCGTCAAAGCTGGCCGCTGCGTCGAGGATTTCCGCCACCGGACCGGACCTTTTGAGGGCAAGCAGACGGTCGCGAACATTCCCAAGCTGAAGAAGCTAATCACCGTCGCCCGGGCGTTTAAACACTACTTTGAACTCTATCCGGATGAGACGGCGCTCAGCTTCATCACCAGTGGGCTGCCGATTGACCCGGCTGGCATCTGGCAGATGCTCGAACGCCTCGACCACCAGGGCTATCGGGGTGATCTCACTAGCCTCCATCTCTTGATGGATCTCGGGTTCCCGGTGATCAAGCCGGACATCGTGCTCTCGCGACTGTTTCTCCAGCTTGGCTGGCTGCGCGCGGCCCTGCCAACGCTACCCGAGAACTTTACCGAGGCGGATCTACGCGGCGAGGGCGAGAACAGGACGCGCTATCTTTACACCAAGCCCATGCTCTATCGGCCCATCATCGCCTTCGCCCAGCAGCTGGTGGCCGGTTTGGACGCTGCTCAGCTTGAGCGCGACATCGGCTGGGTCTCCTCCAATCCGCTGCGCGAGTTCGATCTGTTCGTGGTCAAGGCGGGTCAGCAGCCGGAGCGTGAGTTTGGGATTGAGCGGACGCTGTATCCAGCTTGATTCAAGCAGCGTGCTGCTGACGATGATCGCCTCCAACGCCTGAGCGCGTTCGAAACGCAGTTGGCCAAACCCCGCACCAAGGCCCCGCCGCGCCCGGGATGTCGCACATTGCCCTGCGTCGCGACACCCACACGACAGCTCCTGTCCCATCCCCCTGGCAGACTAGGCTCGATGACACCCCATCCAGCGCTCCAGGAGGCCCCATGAGTCACAGTGATACCCTCATCCGTCAGGATCTCGACCAAGTCCCCGTTCGCAGCCGACGCCTGGCGCGCTTCAGTCTGCAACTCTTTCTCAGCGATACCGGGCTGCAGGATCGCCTCGAGGATAGCGACTTTCTGCGCGCGCTCTGGTATCTCACCCAGTGCCTGCTGCAACCGGGCGTCATTGGCCAGTTCGATGCCACGCTTGACACCACCGACGCCGAACTCAGCCAGCGGACTCAGCGCGCCCTGAATGGGCTCAAGCGCAAGGCCCGGCCAGCACTCAACGAAGAAGACGACGAGAAGGACGTCGGCCTGCCGGCCTTCATGGGCGGCACGCCGCGCCGAGGGCGGCCGAAGTTGCGCTTGTTGCGCCAGTTCTACGCTGGTCTGACGCGAGCGGTGCTGGTGCCACTGGCGGCGGTCGATGACCAAGCCGAGGACGCACCCACCGCCGCGCTGCTCGGTCGCTGCCTCGACCTCGACAGCAGTGCCGTGCGCTTGCTCGATTTCCTCGAGCTGCGCGAATCCAGCCGGGATCTGCGCCAGTTGCTCAACGAGGCCCGACAAGGACCGCAGATCACCAAGGCGCTGCGCACCGACATGGCCGCCCTGCTCGGATTGCCGGAATCCGCGCTGCGCGCCGCCCTGCTCAAGCGCGCGTCGCTGCAGGCCCTGGGCCTGATCGAGGTCGGTCGCTCGATGCGCACCGATCTGGAAGACTACCTGACCCCGAGCGATCTGCTGGTCGAGTTGTTCGAGGCCGAGCCGGAGACGGAAGCGGCTTTGTTGACCAAGCTCATCGAGCCGGCACCGCCGCCGCAGTGGCCGTTAAGCACCTTTCCGCACCTGCAGGCACCCGCTCACCGCGTACAGACGGTGCTACAGCGCGCTGTGCAGACGGGTGAGGTGGGTGTCAACGCCTTGTTCTACGGCCCGCCTGGCACCGGTAAGACCGAACTGGCCCGGAGCCTGATCGCCGCTGCCGGACTCAGCGCCTATCAGGTGCGCAGCGCCGATGACGACGAGGGTGGACTCAATCGCCGGGGGCGTCTGGCCGCTTACCAACTCGCACAGCGCCTGTTGGCCACGCGCCGTGACGCGGTGATCCTCTTCGATGAGGTCGAGGACGTGATCACCGCGCGTCAGGATCTCTTCGCGCTGCTCAGCGGGCGAGGGCCAAGCGGTGAGCAGAAGGGCTGGATGAATCGCATCCTGGAAGAGAACCCGGTGCCGACCATCTGGATCACCAACCAGACCCAGGGCATGGATGCGGCCTTTCAGCGACGCTTCCTGCTGCCGCTGGCCTTCGTCACACCGCCGCGCTCGGTGCGCCGGCAACAGGCCGAGCGGCATCTCGGGGCATTGGAATTGTCGCCGGCGCTGCTCGATGAGTTAGCGGCCGATGACGCGCTGCTGCCAGCCCAACTCGGCGCCGCCCGGCGACTGGTCGATCTGCAGCCCGATGCGCCGGTCGAGGCGAGCGTGCGTGCCGGCGTGGCCTCACTGCGCCAACTGCTGCACGGCAGTCCGGCGCCACGCCGGCGCGAGTCGGCGACGCAGTTCGATGTCGCCTATCTGAACCTCGCTGGCAGCATCCAGCCGAGTGCCTTGGTGCACGCGCTGGAGCGCGAAGGGCAGGGGCGGCTGTGCTTTTACGGACCACCTGGGACCGGCAAAACCCAGTTCGCTGAGGTGCTGGCGGAAGCGCTGGATCGGGAACTGATCGCCCGTCAGGCCTCGGACCTGATCTCGGCTTATGTCGGGGAGACGGAGCAGAACCTGGCGCGCCTGTTTGCCAGTGTTGATCCTGCACGCTCCGTACTGTTGCTCGATGAGGTTGATAGCTTCCTGGCCGATCGGCGTCAGGCACAGCGCTCCTGGGAGCGCACTCAGGTCAATGAGCTGTTGCAGCAGATGGAGCGCTATCCGGGCATCTTCATCGCCGCGACCAATCTGATGAGCGGCATCGATGCCGCCGCCCTGCGGCGCTTCGAGATCAAGCTGCAGTTCCGCGCACTGAACCCGGAGCAGCGCCAACGGCTGTTTGCGCGCGAGGCGTTGGGGGATGCGCAGGCCGAGGTGCCGATCACCCTCAGCCGACATCTGCAGCGGTTGGATAACCTGACTCCGGGCGACTTTGGCACCGTCTGCCGGCAGCAGCGCTTGCTCGGCGAGCGCCTGACTCCGGAGGTCTTCCTACGGCAGTTGGTGGCGGAATGTCAGCTCAAGGCGCGTGGGGTGGGGGAGATGCAGGGGGCCTAGCCTGCGTCGTTGATGGCATGGCCCCGTCGGTTGGCGGCGGGGTCAATGCACAAGAACCCTGCTGGGTGACAGCGGCGTCCCAATCATCCATGGAGAAGTGCGTTCTTTGTTGGCTTGAACGAGTGGGATATGATGGTCTCTAATTGAGAAATTATTGATCAGAAAAGACATCCACATATCCTTTACGGCCATGGGTCAGTTCTCCTTACACTCAGCCGCTGATGTGCAGCAATCCTTGTCCGCTTGGATCAAGGCACGACGCAGGATGCTGAAGCTCTCGCGCAACGCCCTGGCCGCGCGCAGCACGGTACCGGCGCCGACGATCAAGAAATTTGAAACCACGGGCCAGATCTCGCTGCGTCAATTCCTGCTCTTATGGCAAAGCGTCGACGACCTCAGTCGCTTGCAGGGCCTGACCGATCCGCCGCCCAAGGTTCCCGCCAGCATCGAGGAGGTGTTGGCGCAATGAGCGTTGGCGCAATGAGCGTCGAGCGCGTCAATCGGTTGGACGTTTGGCGCACCCTCGGTGATGGCCGCCGTCACCGCGTTGGTGTCCTGGCGCAGAACCGACAGGGCGTCTTTTTTCAGTACGCCGGCGATTATCTGGCGCGTTTTGCGAATCTCTCGCCCTTTGGCCTGAGGTTCGATGCGTCGCTGCAGGCCGCCCCGCGCACGCCGCATGCCGGGCTGCAAGGGGTGTTCGCCGACTCATTGCCCGATGGCTGGGGCTTGTTGCTGATGGACCGGGTGTTTCGTCAGGCGGGGATTGCGCCGGCGCAGGTCACCGCGCTGGATCGGCTCGCCTTCGTCGCCGACCGCGGTCTGGGGGCCTTGTCTTACGAGCCGCCCTCGTCGCTGCAGCCCGCGGCGACGGAGACGCGCATCGACCTCGGTGAACTTGGCTTACACGCACAGGCCCTCTACGAGGGACAGACCACCGAGGTGCTGGCTGAGCTGGTCCGGGTCGGTAGCTCGGGCGGAGCCAGACCCAAGGCCCAGTTGTATCTGTCGGAGACAGACAACGACCGCTGTAGCTCGGCCCCTGGCCCAGGTCGCACCGCCTATCTGGTGAAATTCACCTCCAGCAGCCTGCCGCTTGGCCATGAAGAAGGGCTCTGCGAAGCCGCTTACCTGACCATGGCACGGCAGGCGGACATCGAGGTCGCGAATTGGCGACTGCTGGATGCGCCGACCGCCTCGGGGGCAAGGCACTGGCTGGCCGTGGAGCGTTTCGACACCAATGGGGCTGGCGGACGCTGGCATCTGCACAGCGCGTGCGGCCTGCTGGATGCGGATTTTCGCATGCCCAGCCTCGATTACGAGGATCTGATCAAGGCCAGCAGCCTGCTCTGTCACAGCCCGGCGGTCGGACAGGCGCAGTTCCGCCGGGCGGTGTTCAACCTCTTTGCGCTGAATCAGGATGATCACAGCAAGAACTGGGCGTTTCTGCAAGACGACCAGGGACAGTGGCGGCCAAGCCCCTTCTACGATGCCACCTTCAGTCCCGGTCCCTATGGCGAGCATGCCACGGCCTTTGCCGGTTTTGGCAAGGCACCACCTCGCAAAGCGATGCAACGACTGGCGGCTCAGGCCAATTTCGCGCACTGGCGACAGGCGCGCGCGGTCATTGCCGAGGTGGTCGAGTGCATCAGCGGCTTTGGCGAGATCGCCAAAGGGCTCGGCGTTGGCGACGACAGCATCCGGCTGATCCAGCGCCGGCTGGAGGACGTGCGTCTAGCGAATCAGGGATTGCTGGCGGACGCGAGTGCATGAATCGGCGTGGATGCTTCTTCAAGACAGGATGATCCGCGCCCGGTACTTGCACTGATGCACTGATGCTCCGGTGACCCGCTGGGTCTGCTCGATGTCTCCGAGGAGGGAATGCGTGAGCGCGACCGCTTGGTGCTGCAGAGCCTTGCGGCGGCCGGCATTCCACTGGCCGTGGTCTTAGGCGGCGGCTACACGGCGAGCAGCCATCGACTGATTGCAACGATGCTCTGTGACGCCTTGACCGCTCACTGAGCACCTGAACACCAAAGAGGTATCCGGATGGATGAGTGGAATCACCGCTCAGAGACTGCCAGCGCGGCACAAACCCTGCTGTTTCTCGAACGCTTGGATGGATGCCGGGTGTTTTACGCGGAACGTGCCCTGCAGGGGATGGCGACGGTCGTCTCAGCGCGCCACAACGGCTTGGAGGCCAGGATCAGCTTGCGCCTTGATCCCGCGCTTGACGCACAACAGGCTGCAGCGCAAGTGATCAGGATCGGGGGGCATCGGTCGTCGTTTTCTCTGCACGGACATGTGCTGGGCTTATCGGTCGGTTATGGCGTCAATGCCTACTTGGTTTTCGACCCGCGCGCCATCGCACGGGTGCAGGAGCGCCTGAACCAAGGCGCGAGCCGTTTGGAGCTTTGGCGCTTGGTGCGTGACAACTTTTCAGCGCTCTCAGCGGACGAGCTGCCACGCGCCCAACCCGGCGGCGATCATTGCCTGCTCAGCGCCCCAGGCGAGCCCTGCTGTCTGGTCAACGCCACGGGACCGAGACTGTTTGCGCACACCAGGGGGCTGGCGGGTCTGGAGGGACGGATCTGGGAGACCGAGTATCCGCTGGAGATCATCCTCGCCCTCTGTGAGCACTTCCAGCCGCTCGTGCCGGATCTGATGGAGCGCTTATTGGAACAGGACCGTCGCTCTGTCGCGGAGCATCCACAAACCCTGCCCACGATCGCGCTGAGCGCCGATGAGCTGTTCGCCGCGCGACCCGCCTTGGCGATGTTCTATCACGTCGAGTTCGGGCCTTACAGCCTCAACGCGGCGCTCTCCAATGAGGCCGCGCTGCGCATCCTGTCCTGGATCGGTGAGCGCGGCGGCTTCCGCCTGCAGGTCTTGGGAGGAGGGGCAGCGACCGCCGGGGGTGTCACTGCGGACTTCAACAGCACCTGGCAGATGGAGGATGACGGCCCCTTTGAGGTCAGCGTCAAACGCCGGTGAACAGAGGGCGATCACTCATGGTATTTATAACTGTTATCCTCAAGGATACAATAAATCCGTTGTCGCAAACCATAGGAGATCGCCCATGCTGCAGCTTGATCGTGTCGTTGAACTGTATCTTCTCTTGCCCAAGTACCCCCGCAAGCTCAGTGTTTCAGAGCTACACCAACGACTGATCAATCGAGGTCCTGATTTCAACGTCTGCCGTCGCACCGTCGAGCGCGATCTTGTCGACCTCATGGGCAGTCGGCATTTTGGCGTCGTGACCGATGGCGCCAAGCCCGCAGGCTGGTATCGCGATCCGCAGATCTCAGTGTTCAGCGATCACCGATCCACCAACCAACCTGCTCCCGTCGGGATCAACCCGCAGCCTGCTGCACCTGAGTTGGGCTGTGTTCGCTGCGCCGCCGAGCACCGCCAAGCCGCCGCTGAGCCAGTGCCCATGCGTTGCGCGGCCTAACGCGGCGGTCTTTTGCCCCATGGGCAGCGGGGTGACAAGGATGTCATTCCCCAAGCGGGTTGGATGGCGTCGAGGTTGGCCAGCAGCCAATTCAGATCCTGCGGGGGTGGCGCATGTCGTGATGCTGCTTGTGATGAATCGATCTGCCGATCTGCCTGACGATTGCGTGGTGCGGCCCGTGGGCTTTCACTGTCTCAGCATAGACGACCATGGCGACAGGCCTTGTCGAACCAGGTCCTCTAGATTCCGGTGATGGAGCAGGTGCTTGATGTCCCCGAGCAGACGGTGATTACCCGGGACAATGCCGCCGTCATCGCCGATGGCGTGGTGTTCTATCATTCAAGCGGTGCAGTACTTCTTGGGCCTGAAATACGTCGAGGCCCTGCAAGGGATTGGCGGCGCTGAGAACAGCAAGCTGGTCATGCTTCCGATCGAAGCTTCGGGAATTACCGGCGCGGTCGCCGGGGTGGCCGAACTGCTCAAGGTTGGGGCGCCAGATCGGTCTCCGAGAGGATGAAGGAGCCCTTGGAGATCCTCTTCGCGTCGCCGGGTTACTGGGGTCTGGCGGGCGTGCTGCTCATCGTCCTCGAACTGCTCTTGCCAGGTCTGTAACTGCTCTGGATCGGAGTCGGAGCGCTGATCGTGAGCTTGGTGTTGATAGTGTTTCCGGCGTTGTCAGTCACCGCGCAGCTGCTGGTGTTCGCTTCCGCCATGATGAGCGCGATTGGACTGGGACTGCTGGCCCAGCGCCGTGGTGGTCGTCTTGTTGCGGCCCGGCCGATCAACCAAGAGCTGAGCGGCCTGATTGGCCAAACCTTACAGGTCACCTCCGCATTCGAGGCCGGGCGCGGGCGGGTCGCCGATACCACCTATGCGGCGCTCTGCGAACGACAGCTGAGATCTGGGGAGCAGGTGATCGTGCGCGGTATCGAGGGTGGGCGTTTGCGGGTGGAACCGAAAGCGAATCCCGTGCGCGACACTCCACCGTAGTGGAGGCGGCGTCTTCTGACGAGCAACGTCGCCGATAAGCCCAACGTCATCCTTCGCTGGCATGCGCCGGCAAGAACATGTGGGTGACCAGCCAGCGCCGTGTTGAGCGTTAAATGCCTCGATTCCATGGCATCTGAAGCCGGTTGGCGTCAAATGATCACCATGACCCTGAGCGCTGCTGAATCGCCGGGTGGCCAGCGTCGAACTGCTGGCGGACGGCGTCCCCAAGCCAGTGGAGTAGGGCAGGCAGGTCAGAAAAGGCCCGCAGCTGCGGTAAGGGTTCGTCGAAGGCCGGGCTTGGCGGGAAGAGATCGAGTTGCGGTGCATCCTCGGCTGGAGCGATACCGGCGAGGTTGTCGCTAAAACGGCGGAGTTGCCGGGTCGCACGGTAGCTGCGGTGCAGCACCGGAAGGCTTTGACGGGCCTTGATCCGCAGTTGCGCCCAGTGGCGTGTCTGGCCGTAGATGTTCTGGTTGTCGTCCAGCGCGATCGTCAGGTTGTCCGTCGCAGGGTTCATTACGGCGACCACCACACGCATGATCGCGCAGGAAGGCGTAGAAGTGCGCCTCGCCAGCGGTCTCGAACTGGTCCGAGCCGAGTGTGTCGGGAAACATCCGCGCCATGTCTTCGTCCCTCGCAGGTCAGCGATCGCATCGATTGTACCTGCTTGTGGCGCCAGGGATGCGACAGGGGATGACGCGCAGGTCTGTTCTACTGAGGCGGTCAACACAGGAGACCCGCCATGACCGTGATCGCATCTACCCTCTCCGGCATCCAACTCGGCCTCGAACAGTCCCACGACGGCCTGGTCATGATCCCCTTGCTGGGCACCGGGCTGGCTGAGCCCGACTACCTGTTGCTCGATCAGGCGCTCGAGCAGCGCACCGCGCGTGTCACCGAGGTCTCGGAGGCCGGCAGCGTGCCGACGCTGCGGTTTGTGAATGATGCTGAGCAGCCCGTGCTTCTGCTCGACGGTGAGGAGCTGATCGGCGCCAAGCAAAACCGTATCCTCAACCTGAGCGTCTTGGCCCCCGCCCGCACCCAACTCGAGATCCCGGTCTCCTGCGTCGAGGCGGGACGTTGGCGCCAGGACTCCTCGGAGTTCCGCAGCGCCGAGCGTACCCACTACGCTGAAGGCCGCGGGCGTAAGGCGGCGCAGGTCAGCCGAACCATGCACCGTGTCGGCTCGCGCCAGTCCGATCAGATTGCGGTGTGGGATGACATCCGCGATAAATCGGCCCGCTTTCAGGCCCGCTCGGGCACAGGTGCCGCCGCAGCCATGTATGAAAGCCGCAGCGAGGAACTGGCGCAGTACGAACGGGCGTTTCGCACCGTCCCCGGGCAACTGGGGGTTGCCTTTTTGCTCAATGGGACGGTCATCAGCCTGGATCTGTTCGACTGCGAGCAGACCTGTGCCGCGGTGCTGCCGAAGTTGATCCAGAGCTGCGCGCTGGATGCGCTGGATGCGAAGATCGCCGGCCACCGGCAGCGGCGGCCATCGACGGCTGACCTGTTTGCTGATGACGCAGACGCACACGGGCAGCCTCCGCAGGCCTCTTCGGGCGAAACGAGCGCTGCGACAGCCGCTCCGCCGATCACGCCGCTCGATGCCGCCGGCCTGTTTCTGAACCGTTTGGCCGCAGCGCCGACACGTGCGTTCAACGCGCTCGGGCTCGGTGACGATCTGCGTCTGGAAGGAGACGAGGTGGCGGGTGGCGCCTTGTCGGCGCAGGGGAGACTGGTACACCTGTGTGCCTTCCCGGCGGATCAGCACGAGCTCCGAGGGCACTCCGGTGAACGCACCCGCTCGAGCCGGATCGTGCGGCCCTCGCAGCGCCGGCGCTGGCTGCCCTAGCGTTTGAGGCCCCGTCCGCGCCTGGCGGGCGGGGTTAAAGGCATCGGCCGACGTCGGGCGCAGGCTACATCAGCGCCGGGCGGCGACCGATCCACTCTTTCCAACGCTGTACGACAGGTTTTGTCGTCCACCG
>NZ_JAYESN010000081.1:0-19707 GCF_034860625.1 Lamprobacter sp. | reverse complement strand
TGCTCATGCCGGGGTGTCTCCTGGTGATTCTGCTGTCACCCAGGCGCGCGCCTGATCCGGCCCCGGCACGCCACCGGAGTGAACGACGACGCCATCGATCACTACCCCAGGCGTGGACATCACGCCATAGCCCATGATCTGCGCGATGTCGGTGACCTTCTCGAGTTCGATCTCGACACCGGTCTCGGTGGCCGCCTGGTGAATGACCTTGGCGGTGATCTCGCAATTACGGCAGCCAGAGCCGAGTACTTTGATCTGTTTCATGGATGGACCTCAGATTGTGGATTGGCAGCAGTCCCCGTCGCCCGCCTGGATCGGCGGACAGGGGATATCGGCATAGGAACAATAGACGCAGCAGTCGCCGGGCTTGGGTTTCAACAACACTCCGCAGTCGGGGCACTCCCAGAACCAGACGCAGGCATCCGTCGGCATGCGCTCACGACGGCTGAAGCCGCACTCTGGGCAGCGGATGGTTGAGTCGAGCGTTAAACTCATCATCAATAGCTCAAGTAATAAGATTGAAGCCCCAACCAACCAACACGAAGGACCCTCCGAGCACGCCGGCGAACAACGCCAGCGCCGGCCAGCGGATCACCTTACGCAGGATCAGCATCTCCGGCACCGAGAGCGCGGCGATGCTCATCATCAGCGCCAGCACCGTGCCGACCGCCACGCCCTTGCCGAGCATCGCCTCGGCGACCGGGATGACGCCGGTGGCGTTGGAATACAGCGGAATGCCGACCAGCACCGCGCCAGGCACCGCCAGCCACTGGCCATCGCCGAGGTTGTCGACCACCCATTGCTCCGGCACGAAGCCGTGGAAGAGGGCGCCGACGCCGATGCCGATGAACACCCACTTCCAGATCCGGCGCAGGATCTCCTTAACCTCCGCCACCGCGAACCGGTGGCGTCCGCGCAGGCTGGTGTCCGGACGCTGGGCCGTCGCTTCGCCCATCTGGATCTTCCAGACATAGTCCTCGACCCAGCGCTCGGGCCTGAAGCGCTGCATGACGATGCCGCCAAACCAAGCAACGATCAGCCCGGCGCCGATGTAGAGCGCCGCCAGTTGCCAGCCGAGGATGCCGATCAGGAGCACGGCGGCGACCTCGTTGATCATCGGCGAGGCGATCAGGAATGAGAAGGTCACCCCGAGCGGAATGCCGGCCTCGACGAAGCCGATGAACAGCGGCACCGAGGAGCAGGAGCAAAACGGCGTCATCGCCCCCAGGCCCACAGCCATGCCGCGCGCCTGCCAGTCCGGGCGGCCGCGCACGAACGCGCGCACCTGCTCCGGCGAGATCAGCGCGCGCAGCAGGCCCATCAGATAGATGATGATGACCAAGAGCGCGAAGATCTTGGTCACATCCATGACGAAGAACTGCAATGCTGCGCCCGTGGCCGAGTCGGGGCTCAGACCGAACAGGGAATAGGCGATGCGATCGCCGAGCCAGGCGAAGGGATCAGGCATGGAGAGGCTCCGGAGACGGGTGGCGTGGCCGTCGTTGCTTGGCAGCGATGCATTGTCCACTTCCCGATGATTGCCGGACACTGGCTCTCAAATAGGGAGGCAGTTGCTGGATAAGTGCTGAGTGCGACCTTGGCAACGGCTAAATCTGACGACAAGCCTATCAGATATGAAATTTCATATATTTGATATACCGCATGTATCGCCGCATTGCCGTTAGTGATGCGGCGAAGCCCATGCCCATGCCCATGCCCATGCCCATGCCCAGGCCAACATCACGGCATCTAACTGCGATTCGACGCCGTTGCCTTCAGGAGTCGAGGATCGATACTCATGAGCCAGCAAGGAGGCCGCTGTCGAGATAGATTTCAGCGAGCGGGATAGCGATGCCGAGCGCCGAGAGTTCGATCTCGTCGCTGACCTGCTCGAAGAGTCGCGGGGTCCAGAGTTCCACGTCCTTTCGGTAGTGCAGCACGGCGACCTCGTTTGAATCGACCAGTAGGTAATCGGTGAGCGACTCGATGGTTTGGTACTGCATGAACTTGGTGCCCTTGTCGTCCTGGGCCGTGCTAGGCGAGAGGACCTCGACGATGAGCACCGGGTTCAGCAGGGTGCGCAATCCGTTGATGGGGGTATAGCGCGGATCGCAGGCGACCGAGACGTCGGGATACAGGTAGGGACTGCCCGCGTGGACCTTGATGCGTTGATCGCTCGTGAAGGTTCGGCAACTGGAACCCCGCAGTCGCGCGCGCAGTTCGGCACCGACATTGAGGCAGATGATGTTGTGCTCCGGCTGAGCGCCGGTCATGCAATAGACATCGCCATTGCGCCATTCCCAACGCTCGGGCGCGGTCTCGGAATCCAAGGCAAAATAGTCTTCGAGGGGGATGAGGCGATCGCTCAGGACAGTTGTCATGATTTTCACCCTTTTAGGTTACACCGCGATCGTCGCGGGAGGCGGTCACGCAAGTGCGTCGATTGCAGCGTGGCTCTAATCATAGCAACCAGGAGAAGCAAACAGATGAGCAGACGACAACGATTCCTGATCGGTTTCTGTGCCGGTGCCTTGGCGTTGACCTTGGTCCAAGGCGCGTTACTGGCGGATGAGTCTCAACCGGATGCGGCGCTTTGGGCAGCCCTCGCCGACGGCGGCAAGGTGATGCTGATCCGGCACGCGCAGTCCGAGGAGGCGACGCCCGAGGTGGCGTTGACGCTGGATGAGGACGGCGATTGCAGTCGCGAGCAGACGCTCAGCGCGGCGGGACGCGCACAGGCCGAGGCGCTCGGCAACCGGCTGCGGCAGCAGGGGGTCGAGGTCGAGACCGTCCTCAGCAGCGAGCTTTGTCGGGCACGAGAGACCGCGACCTTGGCCTTTGGCGCGTTCGAGCCTTGGACCCCGCTCAACCACCCGCGGGTGCTGCCGGAGGATGAGGCAACCTGGCTCATCGAGGACGTGCGCGAGCGGATCGCGGCGTTCTCTGGTGAGGCCAATCTCGCCTTGGTCACCCATGGGGAGACCATCACGACCCTGAGTTTTGAGGTCATCGAGCCTGCCGAAATCGTCGTTCTGGCGCCGGATGAGGCCGACGGGTTCGCTGTCCTGGGCACCTTGACGCTGGACTGAGCAGTCTCCTCAGAAATTGACATATCGCAATCAATCGAGCCATTCGCCTTGCACTGCATTCGATGCCAGGTCTAGCGTGCGACCGTAATCACCTAGATTTGGCATGGGTATTGTTAGCGTTGGCCCAACTACTTAAAGAACAATATTCGTCTTTTCTGATGCAAAGCGAGGCGCGGCTGCGTTTCAAGGCCGACGCCTGCCTGCCGCATCGCTTTCCCGCGTTTGCCTGCCAACGCTGCGCCGATGCTTGCCCGAGCGGCGCCTTGATCCCGAGCCCAACCGGGCCACGACTGGCATCGGGCTGCACCGACTGCGGTCAATGTGTCACGCGCTGTCCGACCGAAGCCCTGGCGGTCCCTGGGTTTGATTCGCCCCAGCTTGCACCTCAGTTTGCGCCCCGGTTGTCGCCTCAGCGGCGACCCCGGTTGCCGCACCAACTGCCACCTAAATTGCTGTTTCAGCGGCCATCCGGGTTGTCGTCCAAACCGCCGGCGGTTGGAGTCGCGACTCCAGTGCCGATCAGCCTCGATTGCTGGCGGGTGGCGCAGCACCTGACGCCGACGGATGGGCTGCGCGTGCCCTGTCTCGGCGGACTGACACCCGCTTGGCTACTCGAACTGGTCGCGACCGCGGCGGACCGGCCCGTGCACCTGCTCGATCGCGGTCTTTGCGCGGCCTGTCCGTCTGGTCGGGCAGACCCTGAAGACCCTGACAATGACACGCAAGCCTCCCATCCTGCGGCTTGGTGTCTGGGCGAGACCGCGCGCCTGCTCGATGGGATCGGGCTGCGGCGGGAGCGGTGGCCGCGTTTGACGACCGCACCAACGGCAGACGACGTCAGCGCCAGTGGTTCCCAAGAGGCCAAGCCTGCGGAGCGCCCGGCACTCCAGCGGCCGGAGCCGTTGCTGGAGACCCGTCTCAGTCGGCGCGCGTTCTTCACCGGACGTTGCGCCGAATCGCCGAGGTCGCGGGGCCAGGAGTCGCCAGGCCGTCGAGACCCGATGTCGCGGCAAGATCGGCGGGGCTCGATGCCGCTGTTACCGGTCGCCCTTATGGAGTCGCGACAAGGTTGTCAAATACCGCAGCCGCAGCCGCAGCCGCAGCAGGAGCGAATGCCGAGCCAAGGCCTGTTACTGGCAAGCGAAGAGCAGGGCGCCGATCGGAGCCACGAAAGACCACCAGAGCAAAGGCATCAGGACCAAAGACCGCCGGATCAAGGGCCAACTGATCAACGGTTGCCAGAACGGTTGCCAGAACAGGCGCGCCGATTGGCCGCATTGCTTCGGCTGGCGCCGGCGGAGTGCGTCCCCGCACGGCTGTTCCCCGCGCTCGCGATCACCGATGCCTGCGACCACCACAGTCTCTGCGCCAGTGCCTGCCCGAGCGGCGCACTCAGCCGCGATCACCGCGACGGTGAGCAGGGCCATCGCTTCAACCCCAGCGACTGCTCGGCCTGTGGCCTCTGTGTCGCGCTCTGCCCGGAGCAGGCGATCGAGCTGCGACCGATCGCGATCCAAGACGGTGAGGGCGGCATGTCAGCGACACTCACGCAAACCCTGACCCGATTCAGCACCCGGGCCTGCGCGGGCTGCGGTGCGGCGATACCGGTGGCCGATGCCAACCGACCGATCCACGAGAGGCCGGGCCATGACCGGCTGGATGCCGACGGCCTGGATCAAGGCAGGCCTAACGGCGACAACATGAGTGCAGGCAGCACGAGCACTGAAAGCACGAGCGCGGACAAGATGGACGAGAGTCTGCTCTGTCAGGCCTGCGCGCGCGATCGGGACTTCGCGCGCTCGGCATTTCAGACGCTGTTCGCGGACAGGATGTTTAGCCATTTGCCCTGACTCGCGGAGACGAATATCCCGTCAAATCTGGGCTTTTGGGTCAGTGTTGTCCGGCAATCAGGTCGAGTGGCCATAACACCGGATCAACGACAAAGACAAAGACAAAGACAAAGACGAGACAACGAGAGCTACAGAAAGAGCCACAGCCACAGCCAGAGCGACAACAACAAGGGTGCCCAGACACCCCGCATTCACGAACCACCCCAGGAGAACGCGATGGAGATCACCCAAGCCCTTGTGTCACGGCGGCGCTTCCTGCAAGCCAGCGGCGCGGCCGGCGCCCTCGGTGCCGCCGGGCTTGGCGGCGGCCTGTTCACAACCCTGCAGCCGAGCCTAGCACAGACGTCGGCGAGCGACGCGGCTGTGCCCGAGACCCGTATCACCAAGAACATCTGCCATCAGTGCCCGGCGCGCTGCGGCATCGATGTCTACACCACCGATGGGCGCGTGCATGCCATCTACGGCACCAGCGATCATCCCATCGCCAACGGCAAGCTCTGCCCCAAGGGGCCGCTCGGCACCTATATCCTCTACGATCCGGACCGCTTCAAGGGACCGATGAAGCGCACCAACCCGGAGAAAGGCCGCGATGTCGATCCCGGCTTCGTGCCCATCTCCTGGGACGAGGCCCTGGATACGGTCGCCGCGCGCCTGAACAAGCTGCGCGACCAGGGCGAATCGCATCGCTTCGCGCTCTGCTACGGGCGCGGCTGGGGCGCCTCCGACGCCGGGCTGCAGGGCACCTTCGGCGCGCTCTATGGCTCGCCCAATGTCGCCATCGGCCACTCTTCGATGTGCTCGGACGGCAGCATCCTGTCGAAGAAGGCACTCGATGGCATCGGCAGCTACAACGCCTACGACTATGCCAACGCTAACATGCTGTTGATGTTCGGTGTCGGCTTTCTGGAGGCGTTCCGGCCCTACAACCACAACATGCAGGTGTGGGGTTACATCCGTGGTGAGCGCGTGCCCAAGACCCGCATCACGGCGGTTGATATCCACATGAACACCACGCTGGCCGGGTCGGATCGGGCGCTGTTGATCAAGCCCGGCACCGACGGCGCGCTGGCCTTGGCGATCGCTCATGTGATCCTCACCGAGGGGCTCTGGGACCGGGCCTTTGTCGGTGACTTCAGCGACGGTGAGAACCGCTTCAAGCCCGGCCGTCGCGTCAGCCCGGCCAGCTTCGATGAAAAATGGGTCAAGGGTCTGGTGGACTGGTGGAACCTCGAGCTCAAGGACTGCACCCCGGAATGGGCCGCCGAGATCACCACACTCTTCGCGCGCGACATCCTCGCCACCGCGCGCGAGTTCGGCAGCACGCGGCCGAGCATCGCGCTGTTCGAGCGCGGGGCCCATGCCCATTCCAACGGCGTGCTGAACGGCATGGCGATCCATGCGCTGAATGCGTTGGTCGGCTCCTTCTATGCCGAAGGCGGGCTCATGTATCAGATGGGTCCGTCCTATGGACCGCTGCCCGTCGATGCCGAGGACTACAAGGATGACTACGCCAAGAATGGCCCCTGGAAGGATCAGCCGCGCATCGATCTGAAGGGCGATAAGGATGGCTACCTGTTGGCCAAGAACATGCTCCAGGATCTCGGTCCCAACTCGCTGGCGGGGAAGCCATACAAGCTCGATACGGTGATGTTCTATCAGACCAATCCGATCTGGACCGCGCCCAATGGACAGGTCTGGGAGGAGGCGCTGAAGGAGTTGTTCGTCATCGACACCTCGCCGTTCCCGGGCGAGAGCGCGATGTTCGCCGATCTCGTCCTGCCCGATCACACCTATCTGGAGCGGTTGCAGGATGCGCCGACCTATCCGTTCCAGGGCTGGCCGATGACGCAACTGCGGGTGCCGGCGATCGAGCCGCTCTACGACACAAAGTATTACGGCGACACCCTGATCGAGATCGGCAAGCGCATCAATGGACCCATGGGCGAGTACTACCGCGCCCTCGATAACAGCGAGAACGTGCTGCGGCATCTGGCCAGGGGCTTTGCCGATGATCCTGGCGACAATGGCGTCAAAGATTTCGAGAGCTGGAAGGAGCAGGGCGTCTGGTACAAGAAGCCCTACATCTACCGCCAGGTCGATGGCGAATTCCGCCAATGGGATGGCGAAGGTTACAACCTGGTCATGTCCGAGGACGAGGTCAAGGCCGAGTTGTTCAAGACCCCGTCCGGTAAGTTCGAGCTGCGCTCGGGCTGGCTCGAGGACAACGCCGACTGGATCGCGGAGAAGACCGGTCGCGACCGCAACAAGCTGATGTTTCCGCACTGGGAGGCGCCCCAGCACCCCGGCGGCGGCGATCTCTACATGGTCACGCCCAAGGTGGCGCTGCATGCCGAAGGCCGCGGTGCCAACCTCCCGGTCGCCATCGCCACCCTGCAACCGGTGCTTGGCGGGCGCAGTACTGCCTATATCGAGATCAACCCCAAGACCGCGCGCGAGCGTGGCATCGCCAACGGCGCCAGGGTGCGCCTGCGCTCGGAACTCGGCAGCATCGAGGGCTATTGCAAATACTTCGAGGGCTGCCGGCCGGACACCATCGTCTTCCCGATGGAGCACGGTCACTGGGCCATGGGGCGCTGGGCCAAGGGCCGCCTGCCCGAGCATTGCGGTGAGATCACCGTCAACCAGTCCGATCGCATCACCGGCCAGAGCAGCTACTACACCACCAAGGTGACCATCGAGCCGGCCTGAGCCAACGCGCTCGCCCATCCATCCTGTCAACGATTATTCGGAGAAGCGACTCATGGCGAAATGGGGCATGGTCATCGACCTCGACAAATGCACGGGCTGCCAAGCCTGCACCACCGCCTGCACGATGGAGAACAACCGCCTGCCAGGCGAGAACTGGCAGGACGTGCTGTTCTATCACGAAGGTACCTATCCCAATGTCAAACTGATGTGGTTCCCGCGCCCCTGCATGCACTGCGAGAACCCCTCTTGCGTCTCGGTCTGTCCGACCAAGGCGACCTACAAGGACCCGAACGGCGGCTTCGTCCTGATGGACTACAACCGCTGCATCGGCTGCAAATACTGCCAGGTCGCCTGCCCTTATGGTGTGCGCTTCTATGTCGATGAGAAGGCTGTGGTTCAGCCCGATATCCGCGGCGTCTTCCCGAGCGACGAGGGGCGCCAATGGGACCCGCCTTACAAGGGGCCTCAGGATGATCCCTCGCGCGGCATCGGCATCCAGCCACATGGGGTCGTCTCCAAGTGCACCTTCTGCTACCACAAGGTCAGCAAGGCGCCCGAGGGCGTTGCGGACCTAGACGAGGACATCCCCGAGCTGAAGGAATACGTCCCGGCCTGCGTGCGCGTCTGTCCGCCCAAGGCGCGGTTCTTCGGCGATCTGGATCAGCCCGAGAGCCGGGTCAACAAGCTCATCGCCGACCAGCGTGGCGTGCGCCTGAAGGACGAGACCGGCAACAAGCCGCAGGTCTATTACCTTTCTGGTGGGGCCAGCGCCTCGGTGCCTTCGCTGCGCAGCATGGCGGCGGCGCCGGCGCCAGATGAGACTCCAGACACCAGCAGCCGGTCCGCCTGAGAGACTGCCTAGTCTGGATCGTCTCTGAGCCCTTTGAACATCGAGGTGAACGTCCATGAGCAACGCACAGCCCCAACCCTCGGCGGCCCATCAGGCCCGCCATCAACAACCGCAAGACCCGGCAAAAAACCTGGCGAACAAGCGTCTGGCGATCCTGATCATCGCCCTGATCGGGCTGCTGGTCGCCGGCGGCCAGACCATCGCCAACCTGGCGAGCCAAGGCCACTCCGCCTTCAACACCACCAATCTGGGCCTCTATTGGGGCCTGCCGATCGTCGTCTACGACTACTTCCTGCTCACCTCGACCGGGCTGGCGATGGTCGCGACTCTCGCCATCGTCACTGGCGCCGAGGACTTCCGGCCGGTGCTGCGGCGGGCGGTCTGGCTGGCGCTGGCCGGTCTGCTCGGCGGTGTCGTGGTGCTGATGCTCGAACTTGGGCATCCGCTGCGGGCGCTCTGGGCGATCCCGTTCAGCTTTGCGTTCAGCTCGCCGCTGTACTGGAAGGTGATGGCGGTGAGCTTCTATGTGCTCTCGCTGCTGGTGCTGCTCTATCGCTTGCTCCGCACCGATTGGACCCTGTCATCCTTGCGGCCTTATGCGCTGGTGACGCTGGCCCTGGCGCTTGGCGTCACCGCCATCGCCGGTGTCGTCTATGGCTCGCAGAGCTTCCGTGCCTTCTGGGCCTCTGGCGATATCCCGGTCGCCTTCATCTTCGAGTCGCTGCTCGGCGGTCTCGCCTTCATCTACTTCTTCAGCTATCTGGCCTACGCCTTCAACCCCAAGTGGATGCCGGCCGATCTGCGCCAGTTGTTCGACACCCGTCTGCCGACGCTGTTGTCGCTGGCGATCTTCATCCATCTGCTGTTCGTGCTGGCGCGGCTGAGCAGCGGGCTCTATGGCAACAGCGAGGGCTTGCAGGTCTGGCAACATCTGGCCAGCTCGCCGCTGCTCTACCTCGAGATCAGCGTTGGCCTGCTGTTGCCGCTGATCCTGTTGCTGGCGCCGCTGACCCGGACCCATGCCGCCGCCCAGATCATCGCCTCGCTACTGGTGATGAATGCGCTGCTGATCGCGCGTTATGAGTACATCATCGGCGGTCAGTTGGTACCGCTGTTCAAGGGCTCCTGGGCGCCGGATCTGCTCAGCTACATGCCCTCGGCGACCGGCTGGCTGTTGCTGCTGGTGGCGATCTTCCTCTCCAATGCCGTCAATGCCTTCGGCGAGCTGAAGCTGGGGCTTGGGAGAAGTTAGAAGTTTGAAGTTGGAAGGGAGAAAGGAGAAAGGAGAAAGGAGAAAGGATAAGGGATAAGGGAGAAAGGATAAGGGTGAAGGGTGAGATCAGTAGAGAGCTGGTGGTTAGCGCCTGTTTGGGTAGTGAGATACATGGGATGGGACGACTGATATGACCGATGATGCAATGGCCCTTGCTAAGACTGAGTTTTTTCTCTGTCTGGCGCGAGCCTTTACCACTCCTGGCGACTCGGGGTTCTTGGCGGCTCTGCGCGAGGATCTGCCGCTGGATTTGGATGAGCTGGGCGCGCAGCTCGGTTATCCGCTGCAGCCGGCGCTGGCGGATTACCGGGCGGCGATCACCAGCATTGCCGATGCCGAGCAGCTCATGGTGCTGTACTCGCGGCTGTTTCTGGTGCCGGGTGATCACCATCCGAGCCTTAATACTGGGACCTATCTGGATGGTGCCCTCGCGGGTGGTAGCCTGACGATGCTGGAGCGCTGTTATGCCCGCTGTGGGCTCGAGCGACAAAGCGGCTTCCGCGATCTGTCGGACCATCTGAGTGCGCAGCTCGAGCTGGTGGCCTGGCTGTTGACGGCGGAGGCGCAGTCCGGCGGTGGGCCAGCCGTAAGTGCTGAGCCAGCCGCAGGCGGTGAGCCTGCCGTAAGCGCTGAGCGATCCCAGCATGTCGAGCCACCGATGCGCGCCGAGCAGATCCTGTCTCAGTTCGTCGTTCACTGGGTCGGGCCGTTTCGCGCCGAGCTGGAGACCGCAACCGGCCGCTTCCGGCTAGCGGCGAATCCTTACTTACACCTCGCGCGCGTGTTGGAGGCGGTGGTCAGGCACGAGGTTGGTGAGGATCTGTCCGCGCAGACCAGGGACAGCGGTATCGATCCGGAGATCGCTCGCTTGCGGACTCAGTTTGCCGGGCGCGAGTTGGGCGAGGAGGATCTGGCCATTATTCGCGCCCGCCTCGCCGCCGATGGCCTGCCGAGTGACCACATCGCCATCCCCGAGGAATCGCGTGATCGGACCATGGGGCTGGCGACCATGACCCCGCCTGGTCCGCCCTCGCATCGGCTCAAGACCGGGGCTTGAGTCGGCTTGTCCAGCCGCGCCGAGCGTGCCGGGCGCGGCTAGGTCGGCTAGGTAGGTCTGATCGCCGGGCCGCTGTTTTGGCTCTGGCGCTTGGGCTCTGGGGCTTGCAGGGCCAGGCCGAACTTGGCAGTGACGACTACCTGCCGAGTGGCCCTGTGCTCGACGCGGCTGAGCGCGCCCAGATGCAGGCGGAGATCGATGCCGACCGCCGTCGCGAGGCCGCTCGGGCCGAGCAAGCCGCCCGTGAGCGCGCCGCCGCGCAGGCCCGCCGCCAGTCCGAGCTGGCCGCCGCGGCCGAGCGCAAGCCGGAGGGCGAGCGCCTCGTCGAGGTCCATTGTCTAAGCTGCCACGCTCCAGAGGTCATTGCCACTGCGCGGCACACATGGCTCGGCTGGCAGCTCAGCGTGCAGCGGATGCGTTTCTTCCATGGCGCCCAGATTGCGTCACCGGAGGCATGGAGAATCGCCGATTACCTGTCGACAACCAGAGGCGCCGGGCCGCGTCGGGTTGCCATCGAATATGGTCTTGCCTTGATGCTTCTCGGGCTGCCCTCAGCAGCGGCGATCTACCTGGCGACTTACCGCAAACGCGCGAGCTCGCGCGAACGCGCATCCGACTCCGCCGATGGTAGTTCTGGACCGAGGCGATAAACAATACAACCCTGAAACCTGCTCATGGAGACAACCCATGCCGATGACGTCCAATCCCAGCAACGGGGTGCTTGTCCTAATCCTATTCGGCTTGTTCGCGAGTGCTGCCGCTCGGGCCGCCGAGCCCCAAATGGCCAGTGAACAACCTCGCGCTCCGAACGCACCCGCGACATCGAATCAGGTCGAAGCGGTGGCGCCGGACCCTGCTACCATGCGCCCGGAGCCCCCGTTATCAACCGAGCAGGCGTCCAGATCACCGCTTCGCCCAAAACCTGAGCGACCGAATCTCGGTCTCTGCGACGGGAGCTGATTCGCCGTCCGGTAAATATTCCCGCGGCCACGCGATGGGCTTCGACGGTTAGCGAATCTGCTTCATAATTCGTTCTTCCGTCATCCGATCGAGCCTGTCCGTTTGCCCATGAATGAGACCCTGTACGAGCTACCCGAGTATCTTCCGAGCGTTTTGTGCGAGGCGGCGCGGCCGCGCAAACTCGCAAAGGGTGAATGCCTGTTCAAGCAGGGCGATCCGGTTAATGCCATCTTTTTCGTGCAGTCTGGGCGCGTGCAGGCCGTGCGCACGCTCGATAGCGATGCGCATGCGGTGATGCTTACCGCGGCCGCTGGCGAGCTGTTCGCTGAATCGGCGCTCGCCGTGCCGAACTACGTCTGCGACGCCTTCGCGACCGTCGCCTCCAACCTGCTTGCGTTTCCCTCTGACGCGGTCCTGATGGCACTGGATAGGGATGGTGCCTTCGCGCGCGCCTTCGCGCTGGCGATGGCCTCGAATGCGCGCCGGCAATGCTCGCGTTACGAGCGCATTCGCCTGCGACGTGCGCGCGACCGGGTGTTGCATCTGATCGTTTGCGAGGGCGGTCTCGACGCCTGTTTTCGGCTCGCTAAGCCGCTGGTGGAGCTTGCCGATGAGTTGGCGCTGGAGCCCGAAACCCTTTATCGCGTTCTACGCGAACTGGCCGATGCAGGCACCATCGAGCGAACTGCGACCCACCTGCGGTTGCTGGCACCTACCGAAAAGCCGCGTTTCATCGTCTGATGAACAGGCGGTTGTCATCAAGCGGTCGGTATCCGCGAGCTGAAACCTAATTACGATCATGTTTCACGCCGATCTCCTTGGATAGGGTGGCTTGGCTCGCATTCGGACGAGCACACCATCCACAGAAGGGGGATCTGGAGATGACAACACAAACTCAACGGCTCTTGTCAGCCGCACTGCTAGTGGGGGCCGTGGCGGCGCCTGCTCAGGCTAATGATGCCGCGACCCTACGCCAAATGAAGGCCCAAATGGCGCAGATGCAAGCGCAGATCGAGGCCATGGAACGTCGCCTGCAGGAGCAAGAGGTGCAGCAGCAGAAGGCTGAGACGCAGATCGCCAAGACCAAGGAGCGTGAGGAGAAGCTCGGCGATCTGGTGCAGGTCTACGGCCAGGCTAATGTCAGTGTCGATCATCGCAGCGGCGACTGGAATGGTGACGATGGCACGGCGATCAACAGCAACGCCTCACGGATCGGCGTTAAGGGCAAGCTGCAGACATCCTTGCCTGATATTCGGCTTATCTACCAGGCGGAGTTGCGCTACGAGACGACTGATTACGTCAACGGCGGCCCCGGCTCCGACAGCGATACGAAACAGGTCGAGTTCCGCGAGGCTTATGCCGGCATGGAGGGCGCTAATTGGGGCCGGCTGCGCATCGGACGTTTGGCTACTGGCTACAAGGATACAGGCACTGCGCTTGACCCATGGACCGATAACGCGCCGCAGGCTCGCTCGGGCGGCCGCCAGGGTATGTCGGAGCTGCATTCAAGCTACTTCAACAATGCTGCCGACTACCAAACGCCGAAGTTCTTTGGCGGGCTGAGCGGTAACGCCTGGTATTCGACTCAGTTCGACGACTCCAACAAGCCGATGCATAACACCGGGACCTTGCGGAACTACATTGCCGGGCAGGCCGGAGGCTTGGGTGCTAAATATGATAACGGGACGATTTTCCTCGGCGCTGACTGGCTCGATATCAACGCGGAGCGCATCGACCGTACTGGGCTCGAGAATGGGAGCGCCTGGCAAGTCGCGGGCCGCTATAAATTTGGCCCCTTTAACGGTCAGCAGACGCTCTCGGTCTCGGCCTTGTACGAGGACGCCAACGAGCTTGGGTTGGGTCGTAACGTCTACACCAACCTCATCTACGGGGTCGACCGCTTTCGTTTCATCGGCGCCTATGGACAGAACCGCGACGGAGCGGTTTACGGCGAGAAGGACTGGGATAACTGGTCAATCGGGATGAAGTATGCACTGAACAAGCGTTCGGAACTGCTCGCCGCTTGGAACCAGCGCATGGACAATACCGATGACAAGGACTTCAACACGCTGACAGTTGGTCTAAAGGCCAAATTCGGGTATTAACTTGAGTGCCGCCGTGCCGGCGTGAGCACAAGCGCCAGTAAGCCGGTTCGGCGGCCATATTCCATTCCTAACGACTCGCAATCGAGAAGTGTCCCATGTTGCATCCATTACAACGAATGACCCGGTCCTTTTACCTGCTGATTCTGCTGGTAGCATTTTGGCTGCCATTGCATGCCTACGCCGCCCCAGACTTTTTGGTCGACGCCGACTGGCTCGCCGACCAGATCGATGATGAAGACGTCATCGTGCTCGAGGTGCGTTATCACCCGCATCGCTATTTCACCGTCGGGCACATCCCCGGCGCTGTCCAGGTGCAGCGTTTCAAGGACCTCGGCGATAATCAGTCCGATCCGCTGATGCGCTTCCCCACGCGCGAGACGTTTCAAGAAACCTTGCGCGGCTGGGGGGTCAATGACGACTCGACACTGGTGCTCTACGACGACTCCAGCACCGCATTGGTCTCGCGACTCTATTACCTCCTTGACCTCTACGGCTTTAATCTGGATCAGGTCAAGGTCTTGAACGGCGGCACTTTAGAGTGGACAGTCTTCAACGAGCTAAGCAAAGAGCCTGTTGAGCCGCGCGAGCCTGGCACGGTGACGCTCAAGGAAGCGAATCCGGATCTCTTCGTTGAATGGACTGCGGTCTACGATGATGTCGTCTCGCGCCAAGACCCGGAGGTGATCCTACTCGACACCCGTCCGAACGATATGTACACCGGCGAGGTGATCCGTCACTCCATTATGGGCGGACACATCCCTGGCGCAGTCAATGTCGTTAGTCTCGATGGCACCGACGGCCAGAGCGGCAAGTGGCGTGACGACGCCACCCTGGAGGCCCTCTATGCTGAGTTGCCAAAGGATAAGCGGATCTACGTCTACTGCCACGACGGGTTCCGTATGGCCCTTGCTTACATGCAGCTTAAGCACCTGGGCTTTAAGGATGTGCGCCTCTACAACGGCGGCTGGTCCCACTGGGGTAACAGCTTGACGCTGCCGGTGGTAGAAGGCGATGAGCCGCTAGGCGGCGACTTCGCGCTCTGATTTGGGGGGCTTCAAGATGACTGCGACTGATAAGAGTGAAATCCTGCGTCGCCTCCGTTTGTTCGGAGGCTGGGTGCCGATGAGCTCGCTGCTGATCGGACTCTTTTTGTTTCTGGTTGGTGATGGGTTCGCGTCCGAATCGACTTCAGGGACGTCGACCGGTGACGCGGCGCCAGCAGCGAGCACCATCGCGCGCACGGATCAAGTGGCCGAGAATGTCTATGCGTTGGTTGGCGAGACTGGTCCTCGAACTCCAGAGAACTATGCACTCAACGCAAACCTCGGCTTCATCGTCACCGACGACGGTGTCGTCTTGGTCGACAGCGGTGCGGTTTATGCCTTCGGGCCGCTGATCGAACAGGCCATCGCCGAGGTGACCAAGCAGCCGATCCGCTGGGTAATCAACCTCGGCAGTCAGGATCACCGCTGGCTCGGTAATGGCTACTTCGCCGAGCGCGGCGCCAAGATCATTGCCTTGGCACGCACGGTCGAGACCCAGAAGACCTACACCGAGTCGCATCTGCGACGGCTGCGACAGGTGCTCGGTGACCGGGTAGCCGGGACCGAACCACTGACCGCGCCCGAGCCCATCGCCGCCGATCGTGCCGAGCTTGAGCTTGGCGGTGTGGCGATGGAACTGATCTGGCCCGGTGATGCGCACTATAAAGGCGATGCGTTGCTCTGGCTGCCGGCATCCGGCGTGCTCTTCGCTGGTGACCTGGTCTATCTGGACCGCATCCTCGGTGTCTGGCCGCACAGCGCCATGCCAGACTGGCTTGAGAGCTTCCAGACCCTGGAGGCGTTGGCACCGCGGGTGATCGTGCCTGGGCACGGCGAGCCGGCCGACCTGGCCAAGGCCAAGGCCGACACCGGCGATTATCTCGACTGGCTGGTCACCCAAGTCGAGACGGCGCTGGCCGATTGGCAGCCGATCGACGAAGCCGTTACGGCGCTAGCCGACGCCCCAGCCTTCGAGCATCTGCAGCACTTTGACAGCTGGCACAAACGCAATGTCAATGAAACGTACCTGCAGCTTGAGTCGCAATAACCACGAGATGGGTAAGGGTGCCTGCTTTTCACCATCGCCTAAGCGGCAAGCATGTGGTGCCATTCGCGTATCCACCACCTAATCGTGATCATGTTTCGCGTTCGCGAGTGGCTGCTAGTCTTCGTCGCTCGAACAAGACCAAAATCAACCACCAGGAGCTTGATGATGAAGAGAACCCTGACCGCCGGCCTGTTGAGCCTTGCCATCGTTGCCGTCCCCAGCGTGCAAGCGCTGACCAGCATCTCCAAGGAGACCGATATCGAAGCGGTCGCCCTGAAGGTGGCCAACGAGACCGTGCAAGGCGGCTATAAGCTGGTGACCATGGAGGAGGTCAAGCAGATGTTGGATAGCGGCGAGGACTTCGTGCTGATCGATGCCCATCCACGCTGGGAGTTCGAGATGGCCTACGTCGACGGCGCCAAGCACTTCGGCTTTCAATCCAACCATGTCGGCACCTGGGAAGAGGATGTCACCGATGGCTCGCCGACCCAAGACGACTACCGTGCCGTGCTTGGCGATGACTTGGACAAGAAGATCGTCATCTACTGCGGCTTCACCAAGTGCGGGCGCTCCCACAATGCCGCGCTCTGGGCGAAGGAGCTCGGCTATACCAATGTCTACCGCGCGCCGGGTGGCATCACGGCGTGGAAGGACCTTGGCTACTCTTACAAGGTCGTGCCGAACGATGACCACAGCTACCCGAATCAATAACGATTGATTCCAATCGTCAAACGCTTCTCGTCTGAAGCGCGCGGCTCGGTCCGAGCGGACCAGCCGCACGTCAGTCCGCACTTGAGCCTTGATCCTTGGGCGCGTTCACCAATAGACTCAGGTCATGGATGATCTGTGCCAGCGCGGCAAATAAGCTGGCAACCACTAAGCCGCCAAGGCTCCAGAGGATCGGCTCTCTGTAGCCGTCGAGATTCAGGAGATCCGGATAAATCCATGGACGCAGACCAGTTTGTCAGGAAGTGGACGGGCGTCACGCTCAAGGAGCGCTCCTCCGCACAGGAACACTTTATCGATCTCTGCCGGCTGCTGGATGAGCCCACGCCGGTCGAAGCCGATCCGACAGGGGAATGGTTCTGCTTCGAGAAGGGCGCAGAGAAGACCACGGGCGCCGACGGCTGGGCCGATGTCTGGCGCAAGGACCGCTTCGCCTGGGAGTACAAAGGTCCGGGCAAGGACTTGAAGGCGGCTTTCGCGCAGTTGCAGCAGTACACCCCAGCCCTCGACTATCCGCCATTGCTCATCGTCTCCGACGCGCAGACGATCGAGATTCATACCGCCTTCAATCGCCTGGTGCCGGTCACGCACGTCCTGCAGCTCGAGGACTTGCGCGACCAGGCCAAACGCCGACTCCTCAAGTGGGCGTTCACCGACCCCGATAAGCTCAAGCCGACCCAGACCACGGCGAGTCTTACGGAAGAAGCCGCTGGACGCTTTGCCGAACTCGCCCTTGCACTGCGCTCGCGCGGCCACCCTGCCGATGCCGTTGCGCACTTCAGCCAACAGCTGCTGTTCTGCCTATTCGCTGAAGACATCGACCTGTTACCGGATCAACTCTTCTCACGACTCCTGAAAGCCGGCAAACAGTCTCCAGCCCAGCTTGCAGGGATGCTCAGCGGCCTGTTCGGCGCCATGGCCAAGGGCGGCCTGATGGGGGTTGACGTCATCGACTGGTTCAACGGCGGCCTGTTCAACTCGGATGCGACCCTGCCGCTGGAGCACAAGGATGTCGATCTGCTGATCGATGTCGCCAGGCTCGACTGGTCTGCCATCAATCCGATCATCTTCGGCACCTTGTTCGAGCGCGGGCTTGACCCCGACAAGCGTACCCAGCTCGGTGCTCACTACACCGATCCCAACTCCATCATGCGCCTGGTCGACCCGGTGGTGCTGCAACCGCTGCGCGAAGAATGGAGCGTCATCAAAGCCGACATTCAGACGCAGCTCGACAAGGCCGCTAGCGCTAAGAGCGCATCGGCGCGCACCAAGTCAACCAATGCCGCAGTTACGCTCCTACAAGGCTTCCTCGAACGCCTAAAGCGCTATCGCGTACTCGATCCCGCCTGCGGCTCTGGCAACTTCCTGCTGTTGGCGTTGCTCGGACTCAAAGACCTTGAGCACCAGATCATCCTTGAAGCTGAGGCAATGGGCTTGCCACGTTCTTTCCCTGGGATCGGCCCCGAGAACGTGCTCGGCATCGAGTTGAGCCCCTTTGCCGCCGAGCTAGCGCGTGTTGTGATCTGGATCGGCGAGATTCAGTGGATGCTCGCCCATGGCTTCAACCTCAACCGCAATCCGATCCTCAAGCCGCTCGACACCATCGAGAACCGGGATGCGGTGCTGAACGAGGACGGCACCGAGCCCGAGTGGCCCGAGGCTGATGCGATCGTTGGGAATCCGCCGTTCGTAGGAAACAAGAAAATGGTCGGCGCCCTGGGGGAGGACTATGCCATTCGGCTGCGCAAGCTCTACAAGAACCGCGTACCAGGTGACGCGGATCTCGTCACTTATTGGTTCGAGAAGGCGCGGGCGCAGCTCGAAACAGGCAAGGCTCGCCTAGCTGGCCTGGTCGCGACCAACAGCATTCGTGGTGGTCCGAATCGCAAGGTGGTCGCGCGCATCACCGAGAGCGGCACGCTCTTCAATGCCTGGTCCGATGAACCTTGGATCAACGAAGGGGCTGCGGTGCGGGTTTCGCTGATAGCGTTTGCGCCCAAATATTACGGGCGCCCCGTTCGGCTGAATGGCGTCCCTGTTGCGGCTATCTACTCCGATCTGACAGCGGCAGAGACACTGGAGACGGGCCTCGACATTACTCAAGCAAAACGCTTGCACGAGAATGCCAAAGTTGCCTACATGGCTACTACCAAGGGCGGCGCCTTCGACGTTCCGGGAGACCTCGCACGCTCCATGCTTCCCGGGCCAAATCCGCACGGTAAGCCAAATACCAACGTGGTGAAGCCCTGGGCCAATGGCCTCGATGTCACGCGCCGACCACGGGATATGTGGATCATCGACTTCGGCACTGACATGGAGGAGCCAGACGCCGCCTTGTATCAGCAGCCGTTTGCACACCTCGTCGCCAACGTGAAGGCTGTCCGTCAAGGAAACCGACGAGAAGCCTATGTCCGTTACTGGTGGCGGTTCGTCGAGCCTAGGCCGGCTATGCGGGCAAGGCTTGACGGCTTGAGGCGCTATATCGCAACACCAACGATCGCAAAGCACCGGTTGTTTGTTTGGATGCATTTTGCAACCTGCGCCGATCATCAGCTCATTGTGACCGCGAAGTCCGACGACACCACCTTCGGCATCCTGCACTCGCGGTTCCATGAACTGTGGGCGCTGCGGATGGGAACCAGTCTTGAGGACCGACCACGTTACACCCCAACGACGACCTTCGAGACCTTCCCCTTCCCCGAGGGCCTGACGCCAGCCGATACCGCAGGCGAGACCGAGACGCTATCCAGCGGCGCCACCATTCCGAGCGTGACGTCGGACGTTCGCACCCATGCGGAGCCCATCGCTGAAGCGGCTCATCAGCTCGACGCGTTGCGCCGTCACTGGCTCAATCCGCCGGAATGGGTCGATATCGTGCCCGAGGTCGTGCCCGGCTATCCCGATCGGATCATTCCCAAGCCCGAGCACGAGAAGGAACTAAAGAAGCGCACCCTGACGAACCTCTACAACGCGCGCCCGGCCTGGCTCGACAATGCC
>NZ_JAYESN010000080.1:0-19874 GCF_034860625.1 Lamprobacter sp. | reverse complement strand
ATGAAGTCGCGCTCTGGCGGCTCGAAGGCGATGGTCCAGCCCAGGCCTGACTCGAGCGGACTGACCTCATCAGTCATGTCTTGACCGTAGAGGTTCATTCCGGCTTCCAAGCGCAGGGTGTCGCGCGCGCCCAGGCCGCAGGGGACGACGCCGGCAGCGATCAGCGCCTGCCACAGGGCGACCACCTCGGTGGCCGGGAGCATGATCTCGAAGCCGTCCTCGCCGGTGTAGCCGGTGCGACCAACCAGCCAGTCGCCTTGCTCAGCGGCAAAAAAGGGCTTCAGGGCGAGTGCCGGCTCACGCAGAGCCGCGGGCAGCAGCGGGGTGACCTTGGCGCGGGCTTCAGGGCCTTGGACGGCGAGCATGGCGAGGTCGTCGCGGGCGCGGATCTCAAGCGTGGGGGTTGTGTGGATCTTGGAGGTCGTTGGGTCGGATGGCGGCGCGGTCTCACCATTCGCGTTGCTCGCCGCGCTCGCCCTGAAATCCTCAGCGCGGGCGCGCATCCAGGCCAGATCCTTCTCGGCAGTGGCGGCATTGACCACCGCCCGATAGCGGTCTGGGCCAAGGTAATAACAGATCAGATCGTCAATGACGCCGCCATCGGCATTGAGCATGCAGCTGTAGAGCGCCTTGCCCGGTTGCTGGAGCTTGGCGACATCGTTGGCCAACAGACGTTGCAGGAAGCGAAGCGCATCGGCGCCTTCGATATCGACCGGGCGCATGTGCGAGACATCGAAGACACCGGCGCTTTGGCGCACGGCATGATGCTCGTCGAGCTGGGAGCCATAGTGCAATGGCATCTCCCAGCCGCCGAACGGCACGATGCGAGCGCCAAGGCGCTCATGCTCGGAAAAGAGAGGGGTTCTGGCTCCCATGCGGCACTCCGGTTAGCGGCCGCTTCCAAGTGTGACGGCGCGCGATTAAGACAGACAAGCAAGCACGACAGCCGAAACTGTACATGCCGCCCCTCTGTCCTGAACCTGAGAGTTTGCGATGACTCTGTTGCCAGTCGATCCGCCTTTGGCGGGCCGAAAGGCGTCTCATCGCTGCCCCGTCGGTGGACCACTGCTGTGGCCGCTCTCCAGAGTTGGTCTTTAGTTCTGCGGTCCTTTTGCCTGAGCGATTCCGGGCGGATGTTGCGCCTTCGGCGCCGGTCGATGACCGGTCTCTCCCGCAGAACATATTCCCAATGGGCATAAATATACCCCAGTAGGGAATAATATGCCCCCTGAAGATTCACTTCCAAGGTCGGGGGGCAGATTTCGAGACGGGCGCCGATCCCCGCGTGACCGCTTCTCCCAACTCGGCAAGCGGCGATCAATCGCCAGCCTGAAGCGGCTGAAGCGGCTGGGTCGCCGTTGTAGGCGATTGCCAGAAACGCTCGACCCGAATTGCGCAGGATTTTCGTTTGCCTTCAAGGAGCATCGCCGGGCACTGTGACCGGCGATGCGACGCGGAAGCCGAGCGAAAAGACCAGCAAGGGGGTATGAGTTTCGACAGAAATCGCCTTAGGCCCCTGTCTTGGGTTGCGATGCCGAGGCAACCCGCTGGAAGGTCAGGCCACCGCATTCTGAGCAGGCGGGAATGCGTCCAGCACGTGTGAACCGAGTCTCGGCACCGCATTGATCACAGACCAGGGTGCCGGGGCCGGTGATCTGCCCGGCCTGATAGAGCGAGGCCTGGCGCGCGCGCTCCGACCATTGCTCGAGCTGGATGCGGGTCTGATCGGCGACGCTGGTGAAGGCCTCGAGCATGCGCTGCTCGATCAACTCGAGATCGAAGCGCCACCAGGCGCGCAGATCCTCGCCGGTGTCGGCCAGATAGTGCGCGGCGTCTTCGATATCGCGCTCGATGTATTCGGCGACCTTGTGCGCCTCCTCGCGTGTCAGTTCACCCAGTTCGACCATGTGGTCGCGGGCGCTCTCGAGCATCGCGCGCAGCTTTGGCGTCGCCTCTTCCGCCTCGTTTACTGCGTCGCGCGCCCGCTCGAGCATCTGCTCATAGGCGTTGACCAGCCGATCGTTGGTTTTGGGTTGTTCTTGGTTGCTCATGGCTGCTTTCTCCTGCATGCATCGGCTCGACTGGTGGGTATCGTCGTCTTCGGCCTATGCCTGTTGAGCCTGTGCTGTTCATCATGTGCGCGGCGATACCTGTTCATCCAAGTCTGGTCGATCAACGCGAAAGCGCAAGTCAGCGCTTGAACAGGGCCTCGCGGAGGCTGGCCACCAGTTCGGTCGCGAAAACCGCAAACATCAGGGCGGGCAGCGAGCGGTACCGACGCCGATCCGCCATCTGCCTATCGGCCGCCGTTAGGTGGTACTGCGGCCAGTCCCTCGGCAATGGTGCCGAGCAACTGCCAAGGGTCTCCTCCACCACGCCCCTTGATCGCGAGATCAGCTTCGGCGCAGCAGACAACCAGCTCCCAGAGGCGCTCGAGCGGCAGTCGATCCAAGGCCGCCATGACCATGGGACGACGAGAGTCCCAGACCTGATGCGCCTTGAGTAGGGGAGCGAGCGGCTGCCGTTTGGCACGCGCGAAAGATAGCATAGCGAGCTTCCGCACCTCGCGCGCCAGCGCCCAGAGTACGATGGGCTCCGCGGTCCCCTCGGCCCGCAGCACCTCGAGCACGCGCTCAACGCGGGCGCGATCCCCCGCAAGCGCGGCATCGGCCAGATCGAACACCCCATAGCGAGCACTATCGGCCACCGCGCTTAGGAGCGCCTCGGCGTCGAGCGGCCCCGGCTCCATCGCCAGCCCCAATTTGGTGATCTCTTGGTCAGCAGCCAGTAGATTGCCTTCGACACGCTCCGCTAGCAGTGCCACGGCATCGGCATTCGGGACGAACCCCGCACGCCGCAGACGCGCATCGAGCCACTGAGTCAACTGGCGTCCCTGGGGCTCGCGTACCTGAACGACGACACCCACCTGCTCAACCGCCTGCACCCACTTGGCCTTCAAGCCCTTCCAGTCGAGTCCCGGCGCCAAGATCAGCAACAGCACGTCAGTGCTCGGATGCTCAAGGCAGCGGCGGATGGCCTCCGACCCCTCACGCCCAACCGCGTCGCCCTTACTGCCGGCCTTGGTCGCAGCGATGCGCAGTTCGATCAAGCGCCGTTCGGCGAACAGCGACAGTGAGCCCAAGGCGCCGGCAAGCGAGGACCACTCGAAATCCGGCCCAGTCTCCAGTAGCTCGCGCTCGCTGAACCCCCGCTCGCGCGCAGCCGCTCGCACCGCATTGGCCGCCTCGCCGAGCTGCAAGGGCTCACTGCCGGCGAGCAGATAGACCGGCGCCAGGCCCTTTCTGAGCTGTTGATCAAGCTGAGAAGGAACGATCGGCATGGTTAGTCGCCGTGAGTGGCAGACTGTTTCGCGGGGTCAATCACAAAGATGTGCTTCTTGTTTGTGCGTGAACAGGAATCAGGGCGACTCATCGACCGGGGTGGACATCCTGCCCTGAGCGCGAGAAAGAGCCACAATGGCGGCGCGCAGCCGCAGCAGAATCTGATCTGCGGCGTCGTCGGCCATGTCCTGATAGATAATGTCTGACTCCAACTGCTTACCGAGTACCGCCACATCAGGATTGTCATCGAAGGTTCGTTCCAGGGTTAGCGCTTGCTGCGGAATCAGCGGTTTGCCGACCGCATCGACCGCATCAAAGCCAACCCGAAACTCCAGCGCATAGGCCAGCGCCTTGCCAGCACGGTCTACCGCGACGACCCGTGAACGGCGTGATTGACTGATGAAGCGCAGGGTCATTCCGGCCTCTTTGGCCACATCGGTGACAGCGACACCACTACCGCGCAAGCGCTGCTCAACCGCCTGGCCGACCAACCCGCCTGACTGGATATAGACGGGCTCGAGCCCCGGCGGGAAATCGATAGCACCACGCAGGTGGAAGCCGCAGCCGACGAGCAGCAGCATCACAATCGGCAGCAGCATCAGAGGGGGTGCCAGCGATCCGCTCGGGGCCTCTTGCCAGAGCCGCCATCCGCGTGTTCGCAGAGCGCCTATCCGAGCTTGTCGCCCGACCGGTTGCGCTATCGCCGGACTCATTTGACAACCAGATTGACGAGCTTGTTTGGCACCAGGATGACCTTGCGCACCCGCGCATCGCCGATGAAGCGCTGCACGTTCTCATTCGCCAATGCCGCAGCCTCGACCTCGGTCCGCTCAGCTTCCGCAGGCACCTCGAGCTTGCCACGCACCTTGCCGTTGACCTGAACCACATAGGTGATCTGATCTTGGGCTAGCGCGTCCTCATCCACCTGCGGCCAAGGTGCCTGCAGGATGTCTGCGCCGAACTCGAGTGTTCGCCAGAGATGATGCGTGATATGGGGAGCGATCGGTGCCAGAAGGCGCAGCGCGATGCTGAGCCCTTCCCGGCGAACCCCCTGTGCAGCCTCGCCCTCATCGAGCTTCGATAGTGTATTAATGATGGTCATGCAGGCCGAGACGACGGTGTTGAACTGCTGGCGCTCGTAGTCGAACAGCGCCTTCTTCAGCGCCCTGTGGACCTCCCTGCGCGCATCGCTCAGCGCGTCATCGAGCGCCTGCGAGGCCGCTCCAGCCGATGTCCCTGCAGCCGCGGCAGCGACAGCACGCATCCCGTCGGCGTGGGTCGCAGCCAAGAGCCAGAGCCGTCGCAAGAACCGATAGGCGCCTTCCACGCCCTCATCGTTCCATTCCAGTGACTGATCCGGCGGCGAGGTAAACATCACATAGAGACGCACGGTGTCGACGCCATAGCGCTCGATCATCGCCTCCGGATCAACGCCGTTGTTCTTCGACTTCGACATCTTCTCGATGCCGCCGAAATGCACCGGCTGACCATCGGCCTTGAGCACCGCGCCAACCACCCGCCCCTTGTCATCGCGCTCGACCTCGACATCGGCCGGATTGAACCAGTCACGCCGACCCTCGGCGTCCTCGCGGTACCAGGTCTCGGCGATCACCATGCCTTGGGTGAGCAGCTTGGCGAAGGGCTCATCGCAGTCGACCAGGCCCTCATCACGCAAGAGCTTGTGAAAGAAGCGCGCATAGAGCAGATGCAAGACCGCATGCTCGATGCCACCGATGTACTGATCCACCGGTAGCCAATATTTAGCGCGCTCATCGAGCATCGCGCTGTCGCAGCCCGGCGAGCAGTAGCGCGCGTAATACCAGCTCGACTCGACGAAGGTATCAAAGGTATCGGTCTCGCGGGTCTCGCCATTGGGCAGCTCCGAGAACGCCGGCAACTTCTTCAGCGGCGAGCCGGAGCCGTCGACGACCAGGTCTTCCGGCAGTCGCACCGGGAGTTCGGTTTCAGGTCGCACGTCACCGTCCGCGGTGCGCACCACCGGCACCGGGCAGCCCCAGTAGCGCTGCCGTGAGACGCCCCAATCGCGCAGCCGGAAATTCACCTGTCGACCGCCCTTGCCATGGGTCTCGAGCCAGTCGGCGACAGCGTCGAAGGCCTCTTCCGAGGTCAGCCCATCGAAGGGGTCGGAGTCGCGCAAGATGCCTTTATCGGTGAAGGCGTGCGAGTCGATGCCGATCTCATCACCCTCGGCGGCAAAGATCACCTGCCGCTTCGGAATCCCGTAGCGCTCGGCAAACTCCCAGTCGCGCTGATCATGCGCCGGCACCGCCATCACCGCGCCGGTGCCATAGCTCATGAGGACGAAGTTGGCGGCGAAGATCGGTACCTGCTCGCCGGTGATCGGGTGCAGGGCGTTGATGCCGAGGCGATGCCCCTTCTTCTCCATGGTCTCGAGCTCGGCCTCGGAGATGCCGCCCTGACGGCATTCGTCGATAAAGGCGGCGAGTGACGGATTGCCTTGCGCGGCACGCTGCGCCAGCGGATGCTCGGCGGCAACGGCGACATAGGTCACGCCCATCACCGTATCTGGCCGGGTGGTGAAGATGTCGAGGGTCTCCTGGCGATGATCAGCGCTGTCACTCAGGGCGCTGCCGTCACCGCCGGCGATGCCGAAGCGCATGTGCACGCCCTCGGAGCGGCCGATCCAGTTGCGCTGCATCGCGCGCACCCGCTCCGGCCAGCCGTCGAGACGGTCGATCGAATCGAGCAGCTCTTGCGCATAGGCGGTGATGCGGATGAACCACTGCTCGATCTCGCGCTTCTCGACCAGCGCGCCGGAGCGCCAGCCGCGACCGTCGATGACCTGCTCGTTGGCGAGCACGGTCTGATCGACCGGGTCCCAGTTGACCATCGCGGTGGCGCGATAGGCCAGGCCCTTCTCCATCAAGCGCGTGAACAGCCACTGCTCCCAACGGTAGTAGTCGACATCACAGGTGGCCAGCTCACGCTCCCAGTCGTAGCCGAAACCGAGCCGCTTGAGCTGCGCTTTCATCGCCTGGATGTTCTCGCGCGTCCACTGCGACGGCGGGATACCATGCTTGATGGCCGCGTTCTCAGCCGGCAGCCCGAAGGCATCCCAACCCATCGGTTGTAGTACATTCTTGCCGAGCATGCGCTGATGGCGCGCGATCACATCACCGATGGTGTAGTTGCGCACATGCCCCATGTGCAACCGTCCTGAAGGGTACGGAAACATCGACAGGCAGTAGAACTTCTCGCGAGACGGGTCTTCAACAGCCTTGAAGGTCTGCGAGGTCTCCCAGTAGCGCTGTGCCTCCTGTTCGATGGCGCGCGGCTCGTACTCGGTCTGCATCATGGTTTGGCTGGGCGGGTTGGTGATCGGGGATGATTCAATCATGGTAGCATCAGCTGTATGACGGCATCGATGTCAACGCTGGCAGACACCGCAGTAGAAGCTGGAGCGTTGGCCGATGCGGCATTGGCGGATCGGAGCGCTGCAGCTCGGACAGGGCTGCTCGGCACGCCCGTAGACACGCAGTGACTGAGCGAAGTAGCCGGGACTGCCGTCCTCCTGCACGAAATCGCGCAGGCTCGTCCCACCCTGGGCGATGGCATCGGCGAGCACGCTGCGAATAGCGTCGGCAAGCCGATTGAGGCGCTCGCGGCTGATCCGCCCGGCCGCTCGCTTTGGATGGATGCGCGCTAAGTGCAGCGATTCGTTGGCGTAGATGTTGCCAACGCCAACAACGACCTGGCTATCCATAATTAAGGTCTTGATCGGCGCCCGGCGCCCCTGTGCGCGTTGGTGCAGATAGTCCCCGCTGAAGGCAGGCCCAAGGGGTTCTGGGCCAAGATCGCGCAGCAAGGGATGCGCCTCGGCCGGGGCTGGCGTCCATTGCAGCATCCCAAAGCGGCGCGGGTCGCGAAAGCGCAGGCAGTGTCCATCGTCGAGACAGAGATCAACATGGTCATGTCGCCCGGGCAGCGTTGTTCCCGGCAGCACCCGCAGGCTCCCGGACATGCCCAGGTGCAGCAGCAGGAGGCCTTGCTCAAGCTCGAACAGCAGGTATTTCCCACGTCGACGGAGTGCGACGATGGTCTGACCAGCCGCGCGCTCTGCAGTGTCCGCCGGGATCGGCCAGCGCAAGCGGTGGTCTCTGACCAAGAGGCGCTCGATCCGGCGCCCAATCAGGTGGGGCGCGATACCACGCAGGCTGGTCTCGACCTCAGGTAGCTCGGGCATCTCGGCGCTTAGTCTGGTTGGGCTGACACATTTTGGGCTGACACATAGGTTTTTCTTTCACGGCGGGAACAGGCTGATTTGCTCGTTGCCATAACGAGACGCAGCATGCAGAGTCGCGCCTAGGTGGTGCGCTTGCCGCCGCTAAGACACTGGAGAATTTCATGACAGTATACGGACTGCTTAACCTCCCAGCCTGGCAGGTAGCACTCATCACTCTCGCGCTCACACATCTGACGATCGCCGGCGTCACCATCTTTTTGCATCGTGCACAGGCCCATCGCGCGCTGAGCCTGCATCCGATCCCGGAGCATTTTTTTCGCTTCTGGCTCTGGCTGACGACGGGCATGGTGACCCGGGAGTGGGTCGCCGTACACCGCAAGCATCACGCGCGCTGCGAGACCGCTGATGACCCGCATAGCCCGCAGGTCTTCGGTCTGCGCAAGGTCTTCTGGCAGGGTGCCGAGCTTTACAGCGCGAGTGCCAAGGATGCCGCCATCGTCGAGCGGTTTGGCCAAGGCACACCCGACGACTGGGTTGAGCGCAGCATTTACAGCCGCCTGACCTGGCAGGGCTGCGGGCTGATGCTGATCATCGATGTCGCCCTCTTTGGTGTCTATGGCATCATCGCCTGGGCGGTGCAGATGCTCTGGATTCCAGTCATGGCAGCGGGCGTCATCAACGGCGTTGGCCACTTCTGGGGCTATCGCAACTTCGAGACGCCAGATGCATCCTCGAATGTGTCGCCTTGGGGCATCCTGATTGGTGGTGAGGAACTCCATAACAACCATCACGCCTTCCCATCCTCTGCGCGCCTGTCGATGCGCTGGTGGGAATTGGATGTCGGTTGGCTGTACATCCGCATGCTATCGCTGCTCGGGCTCGCCAAGGTCAAGAAATTACCGCCGCAAGCGATCCTGGTTGCGGGTAAACAGGTCGTCGACATGGAAACGCTGAAGGCGCTGCTGGTCGCGCGCATGCATGTGATTCGTCGCTACAGCAAGGAGGTCTTGCATCCAGTGACCCGCGCCGAGCTTTGCCGCAGCGAGCCGCATTGCCGTCGCATAGAGCGGCGCGCCCGCAAACTCTTGGCGCGTGATTATCTGGACGAGGCTGGTCGCAAGCGTTTAGAAGCCCTCTTGGCCGGCAGCCAACAGCTCAAGGTGGTGTATCAGTTCCGCGAGCAGCTGCGTCAGATCTGGGAACGCAATGCGCCCTCTCAAGAGGCCCTGCTGACATCGCTCCAAGACTGGTGCCAGCGTGCTGAGGCGACCGGCATTCAGGCGCTAGAAGGCTTTTCACGTAATCTGCGCGGGCTCGAGCTGGTGGGCGCTCAGCGCTAGTGGCGAGAGGAGGATTCGCTCGGCTGCGCTCTCGTTTAAGATCAAGATCCTGCGTTTAAGATCAAGATCCTGGACTAGGGCTCGGCGCTTAGATAGCAGATCCAACCCGCGTCAGCGTCCGCTCGGGTCACGGGATGAAAACAGCCGTCTGGATCACCGTTTTCATCCCAGCCCTGCCAATAGACGATCAGGTTGCGAAAGCCAGCCTCGGTCAGGATCTCGCGCAGCTCGGGCAGCGTCCAGAGACGCCAGCGATAGCAAAAGGCGTTCTCGAGCCTGGAGCCATCGGGAAACTGAAAGTGGATCGCGCATTGCATCAGACCGCTGATCGGATCGTAGTCCGCTTGGTCCCAGATATAGCTGAAGGATGGCTCTAGATCATCCTCGATGCTGCGCTCCTCGGTGATCACCCGAAAGGCATCGTAGCCGCCATAGGCATCAAGCAAGAACAGGCCATCGGCGACGAGTCGTTCGCGAACCCGCATGAAGTAGCCTCGCAAATCCCTGCGCTTGGTGATCAACCACCAACTGAAGTTCATCGCTAAGATCAGGTCGACCGGGGCGCAGGATGTCGGCGCCTCGAGCTCGAGTCCTGGGGCGGACTGGGGCGTTGTGATCTCCAGCACATCGGCGTTGATCAAGCGCAGGCGACGCTGCTGATCAGCGGTCATGCTCGCGAGCCGGTGCTGTCGCGCATAGGCCAGCACTGCTGGATCCTTATCGACCCCGACTGCGCAATGCTCTGGATGCCTCAGTATCCATTCGCGGCAGACCGCGGCCGTGCCGCAAAAATCCTCAGTGAGTGAGCGGGCAGGGCGCCCGCGCCGATCGAGGAAGGTCTGTTGGATGAAATCGACCTCCGCTTCCGGACACTGAACGGCGCGCTCGTAAAGCGCATGGCGGTCAGCTTGCTCGGCATCGCTCCCCGGCCAACGCCGCTCAGCATCGGACTGAACACTATGCATCTACTCTTTGTGTTAGTGGCGGAGAGGGAGGGATTCGAACCCTCGATAGGCTATTAACCTATACACACTTTCCAGGCGTGCTCCTTAAGCCACTCGGACACCTCTCCTGAACGCGGTTGATGTTGGGACGCGAGCCTGACCGCTCACTGACGCGGTGGCTTAGACCATGCCAAGGCGGGTTACTCAACGGACATCAAGCAGAACAGCTTAAGCGAACTGTTGTTCGCTTGCAAATGTCAAAATGCCATTTGCGCTGTCGCCTCTCCGGAAGAATTCAGGTTCTGCTTCAATCGTCGGACCTCTCGGTAGCGCGGACTCGTCCTGCCCTGACTTGCTCGGGGACCTGTCCCAACGCCCAGGCGACGTGCTCTCGAACCAAGGGACTTGGATGCTGCAGGCGATGGCCGAGGGCCTCGCGAACCGCGTCTGAGCAGGGTGCATTACCTAGGGCGATGGCGATGTTGCGCAGCCAGCGCGGGTGGCCAAGGCGGCGGATCGCGCTGCCTTCGGTCTGCTTCAAGAACTCCGGCTCATCCCAACCAAAGAGTTCGATCAGCGTCGCGGTATCGAGCCCGTTGCGGGCAAAGAAGTCGGTCTCATCGGTCAATCGCGCGAAGCGATTCCAGGGACAACAGAGCTGGCAGTCGTCGCAGCCATAGATGTGATTGCCCAGTTGCGGCCGCAGCGCTGCGGGGATCGATCCGAAATGCTCGATGGTCAGGTACGAGATGCAGCGCCGTGCATCGAGCTGAAAGGGCGCGATGATCGCCTGGGTTGGGCAGATGTCGAGGCAGGCCTGGCAGTGCCCGCAGTGCGCGCTCGCCGGTTGATCCGGCGGTAGCGGCAGATCACAGTAGACCTCACCGAGGAAGAACCAGGAGCCGGCCTGGCGGTTGATCAGGTTGGTGTGCTTGCCGATCCAGCCGAGACCGGCCTTCTCAGCCAGCGGCTTCTCCATGACTGGCGCTGAGTCGACGAAAACCCGCCAGCCATAGGTGCCGATCTGCGTCTCGAGCCGCTGGGCCAAGCGCTTCAGCCGTGCACGCAGAACTTTGTGATAATCGCGCCCGAGCGCGTAGCGTGAGACGAAGGCCCGGGCCGGATCAGCCAGGGCCGCATCCATCACCTGCTGATGCTCGGGCAGATAGTCCATTCGCGCCGAGATGACCGACAGGGTGCCAGGCACCAACTGCGCGGGCCGTGTGCGCTTGAGACCATGCCGGGCCATGTAGTCCATGTCCCCCTGCATCGATTCGCCGAGCCAATGTTGTAGCCGACCTTCGGCCTGCGCGAGATCACAGTCCGCGATGCCAATCTGCTGGAAGCCAAGCTCGCGCCCCCAGCGTTTGAGCGCGCGCTTGAGCGCCTCGAGCCGTTCCGGCGAAAAGGGTTGGCGTTGCTCGATGGGCATGGTCTGTGATGTTCAGGCTCTGATGGAGGTCAAACGGGACGAGCCCGGCTCTCGATATACTGAACGGTTTTGTCACCGCAGCCCGCACCGCGTTGGTCTTCGTCTCGCTGCGCCATGAGCCTTAGGAGGCATGACCCTTGAATCTTGATCTTGACTGGCTTCAAGCCGCCGCCGCCGCCGTGGATCTGGAGGCGCGCGAGGCGGCCATCAGCCGCCAGGGCGAGCTGACCAAGCCGCCGGGGTCGCTTGGCCGACTCGAAGACATTGCCATCCAGCTCGCTGCCTTGCAAGGACGTGCGCAGCCGTCGCTAGAGCAGGTACAGATCAGCGTTTTTGCTGCGGATCATGGTGTTGCAACCGCGGGCGTCTCGGCCTTTCCGCAGGCCGTCACGGCGCAGATGATCGCCAACATGGCCGCTGGCGGCGCTGCCATCAGCGTGCTGGCGCGCCAGATCGGTGCCGGGATCGAGCTGATCAATCTTGGCACCGTGGCGCCGGTGGCGCCGCATCCACTGATCCGCGATGCGACCATCGCCGCGGGTACCGCCAACCTCGTCGAGGGGCCGGCGATGTCAACCGAGCAGCTTGGGCTAGCGCTTGCCGAGGGCGCCGCGGCGGCTCAGCGGGCGAGAGCAGCCAGCGCCGATCTGTTCATCGCTGGCGAGATGGGCATCGGCAATACGACAGCGGCAACGGCGGTGACCTGCGCACTGCTAGGGCGGTCGGCCGCGGATCTGGTCGGCCCAGGCACAGGTCTTGATCGGAGCGGCATCGAGCGCAAGCGGCTGCTGATCGACCAAGCCTTGACCCGGTATCAGGATCAGCTGCGGCTGAATGCTCTGCCCCGGATGGCGACGGATGCGTCGAGGGAGGTCTCGATCGCGAGATCGCGCGAGATGGCAACGAACGCGCTGACGCAGCTCGGCGGTTTTGAGATCACTGCGATGGCGGGCGCCTATGTCGCTTGTGCCCAGCAACGGATGCCGATGCTGATCGATGGCTTTATCAGCTCGGCTGCCGCCTTGGCTGCCAGTCGGCTATGCCCGGGCGCGGCCGACTGGATGCTGCTCGCGCACGCCTCCGCCGAGCCCGGACATCGGGCGATGGTGGAGGCGATCGGGCTGCGGCCGTTGCTTGATCTGGGGATGCGCTTGGGTGAGGGCAGCGGCGCGGCCGCTGCGGTGCCCCTGCTGCGGCTGGCCTGTGCGCTGCACGCGCAGATGGCGACCTTCGCTGAAGCCGGCGTTGCCGAGAAGGTTAGCCAAGGGTGATCTGGCGTCTTCGATGGATGATGGCCGATGACCTGATGACCTGATGACCCTAAAAAGAGCATTTGAACCGCAGATGACGCAGATTAACGCAGAGATGTCAGTGCCCTGTTAGTCATCACTGCCTCACCTGTTGGGTGGCCTTGCTAAACCTGCTAGAGGATTGTTTTTTTGATATTTAATCTGTGCACATCTGCGCCATCTGCGGTTTATAGGATGACAGATCACCTGATGATATGCTGCGTGCTGACTCGCCATGGGTGAGTCGGGTGGCACGGGCATTCAGTCTCGATTGGTCGACCTGATTCGACACGGCGAGGTCGAAGGCGGCCCTTGCTTTCGCGGGCGACAGGATGATCCGCTGAGCGACGTCGGCTGGGCACAGCTTGAGGCTGCGATCGGTCTCGATACCCGACGCAGCGCGCTCAAGAAGATCAATCGCGCACAAGTCTCGGAGCCAAACGTCTCAGCGCTAAATGGCGGGGTCATCGCGGGAACATCAGATGCAGCGCCCTGGGATCGAATCCTTTGCTCCCCAGCTGCGCGTTGTGCACGCTTTGCCAATCGGCTTGGCGCACGCCTCGGGCTGCCGGTTGACGAAGTGGATGCCTTGCGCGAGCGCGATTTCGGCGCCTGGGAAGGGCTCCGCGCGGATCAGATCCCACTGCAGGATCTCTCCCGGTTCTGGGCCGATCCGAGCACCTATGATCCGCCCGACTCGGAGACGTTCTTAGCCTTCCGCCAGCGTGTGCTCGACGGCTGGCGCCGGAGTACTGATTCCGGCGCTCACCTGCTGCTGATCACGCATGGCGGTGTCATTCGGGTCATCTTAGGCGAGCTGCTAGGCATCCCCGCGGCGCGGTTGATCCTGCTGGAGGTGCCTCCTGCTTGCCACACGCGCCTCCGAGTGCCGATCAGCGGTGGGCTGCCGAGTCTGATCGCGCATGGATGCGGCCCCCCTGATGTCTGAGCTGAGCCCGTTTCCGCACGGTGGCCAGCTCGCGGCCTTAGCCCGGCGCAGTGGGCGATCAGCCGAGTCGTTGCTCGATTTCAGCGCCAATATCAATCCGCTCGGGATGCCGGCAGCGGCGCGGGCGGCATTGGTCAAGGCGATCGATGATCTCGGGCATTACCCGGACCCGGACTGCACAGCCTTGCGGACCGCGATCGGTGATCATCTTGGGGTGAGCGCCGAGTGCATCCTGCCTGGTAATGGTGCCGAACAGCTGATCTGGTGGCTGCCTCGGCTGCTTGAGGCCAAGCGAGTGTTGGTCACAGCGCCGGCCTATGTCGACTATCAACGCGCGGCCGAGGTCTGGGGGCGGCCACTGTGCTCGATTCAACTGCAGCCCGACGATGGCTTCGCGCTCGACCTGACGCGGCTCTCGACCCAGCTGCAGGTCGGCGATCTGGTCTGGCTCGGCCAGCCGAATAATCCCACCGGTCGCCTGATCAATCCAGCCGAGCTCAAGCGGCTCATCGCGTCACATCCGCAGGTCGACTGGGCGATCGACGAGGCCTTCATCGACTTTGTCAGCGGTGCCGAATCGGCCGTGGGTTGGGGGCTGCCGAATCTGATCGTCATCCGCTCGATGACCAAGTTTTATGCGCTCGCCGGGCTTCGGCTCGGCTATGCGGTGTTGTCGCCATCCCGCGCTGCTGCATTGGCTCAACTGCTCCCGGAATGGTCTGTCAACAGCCTGGCAGCAGCCGCTGGCAGCGCGCTACTGATGGACCCGGAGCTTGCCGCCTTTGCGCAGCGCACACGCCAGCTCATCGACAGCGAGCGTCAGCGTCTCAGCGAGGCCTTAGCTCAGATTGGCCTGCAGGTCTTTGACAGTTCGGCCAATTACCTCCTGTTGCGCCTCCCAGAGGCTGGACCTGATGCGCCGGATCTCGCGTCGCGGTTGTTACACTGCGAGGGGATCGCGGTGCGCGTCTGCTCCAACTACGCTGGGCTCGATCCCTCCTATCTGCGCATTGCCGTGCGCACTGGGCCAGAAAATCGGCGATTATTAGCCGCAATGACGCGCCTGCTCTGATCGCCAAGGCCAACAGCCTGGCGTTAGGCGCTGGGTATCGCTCCTCGGCTAGTGGAGATCATCAGGCGATGTCGCTTCATCCGTTCCCTTCGGTTGGTCATCGGCCTCTTTGGCTGTCTCGTCCGCTGTTCGGCGTTCCGTTTTGCTGCTTGTTTCGATCTGCGTTTGGATCAGCAGTGCAGGTTCTGCTGGCTTCGCTGTTCCCACTCATGCTGATCATGATGGTGGCGGAGGTGCGGGCCGATGATGGACCTGATGATGGTCCTCTGGTGCCGGATGCCCTTTCACCCTGGATCGGTTGGGTGCTGGATGCTGAGGACGAGCGCGCCTGTCCCCTCGGCGGCGCCAGCGCCACGGAACGCGTCTGCGCCTGGCCGGGACGGCTAAGGCTCGAGCTCGACAACCGCGGCGGTCGCTTCGAGCAACCCTGGACGCTGGCCGCGGACAGCTGGCTGCCGCTTCCCGGAGGCCCTGGCCAGTGGCCACAACAAGTCACGGCCAACGGGGCGCCGGTAGCCGTGGTCGAGCGCGCTGGACGGCCCATGGTGCGGCTCGACGCCGGTGAGATCGCGATTCGCGGCCGCTTTGCTTGGCCGCGGAGACCCGATGTCTTGCAGGTGCCTGCCGAGACCGCGCTGCTGAGCCTGAGCCTGAACGGGGCAGAGGTCGACCAGCCACGCCGGGACGCCAGGGGCGGGCTCTGGCTGGGCGCCGAGCGGCGCCCGCAACAGCGGCAGGAGCCGGACGCGCTAGCGCTCGAGGTGATGCGCCGGGTTGAGGATTCGGTCCCGCTGCGAGTACAGACGCGGCTGCTGCTCGAGGTCTCGGGACAGCCGCGGGAGCTGTTGCTCGGGCCAGCCCTGCTTCCTGGTGGGAGACCGCTGCGTCTTGAGAGTCCGCTGCCAGCTCGGCTGATCGAGCCAGGGCGTGCTCGCGAATCCACGGGAGAGTCAGAGACTGATGGGCAGCCACATCAGCCCTCCGAGCAAGCTGCGCAACCCTCCGAGCAAGCTGCGCAACGGCTGCAGCTGCAGTTGCGACCGGGACGCTGGGAGCTGACACTGGAGAGTCATCATCCTGGGCCGGTGTCAGCGCTGAGCCTTCCAACATCGCCGCCGACAGGCGCCTCGGATTGGCCCGCACAAGAGGTCTGGGTCTTCGCCGCCCGGCCTGAGCTGCGCCAAGTCAAGCTCAGCGGGGCCGAGCCGATCGATCCGCGACAGACCCGTCTGCCGCCAGATTGGCAGCAGCTACCGGCCTATCTGCTGCGTGCCGGACAGACCCTTGAGCTCGAGCCACTGAGCCGGGGCGCCTCGGCGACCGATCGGATTCAGCTCGAACGTTCATTGCGCCTGGACTTCGATGGGGCGGGTCTGAGTGTGCGCGACCGGCTCAGCGGGCAGCTGCAGGAGCGCTGGCGGATCGATGCCGAGCCGCCACTGCGGCTCGGGCAGGTGAGCGTTAACGGCGAGCCACGGCTGATCACCCGCCTGCCTGGGGAGGATGCGCGCGAAGGGGTCGAGGTGCGCAGCGGTCGACTCGAGCTGACGGCGGACGCGCGGATCAATAGCGGCCCAGTCGGCTGGCAGCTCGAAGTGCCGGGGTCGGGCTGGGATCTGCCGTTGACGGCGGCCTCCACGCAGCTCCATCTGCCGCCCGGATGGGATCTGCTTGCCGTGGCCGGAGTCGATAACCTGCCCGATAGCTGGCTCGCGCGCTGGACCCTGCTGGACATCTTTCTGGTGCTGATCGCAGCCCTCGCGGTCACCCGCGTCTGGGGCTGGCCTTGGGGTCTGCTGGCACTGCTGACGTTGGTGCTGACTTGGCAGGAGCCTGGGGCGCCACGTTGGGCCTGGCTGAACCTGATCGCAGCCGCTGCGCTGATGCGGCTACTGCCGAAGCGCTCCGCCTCCCACTTTGGCGCGGGCCCTAGTCCTAGCAATAGCCCTAGCAATAGCTCTAGCAATAGCTCTAGCAATAGCTCTAGCAATAGCTCTAGCAATAGCTCTAGCAATAGCTCTAGCAATAGCTCTAGCTCTAGCTCTACCCGGACGCCGGATGCTCCGACAGACACGGCGGCGCGGCAACCGGCCGCGACTGATCGCGCCCCAAGCGGGCTTGGCGGTTTGGTCCGGCTGTACTACCAGATCGCCTTGCTGGCACTGGCCTTGATCGCGATACCCTTCCTGGTCAGCGAGATGCGTAATGGTCTCTTCCCGCAGCTAGCGCAGCAGGGTGGCGGCTTCGCCGGCTTGGGCGCCTTCGGTGATTGGGGCCTGCATAGCGCCGTTGACGAGATCAGGAGCTCACTGCCACAGGTACCAGCACCTTCGGAATATGAAGCGGCACTGAGCAAGCGGCAAGGTTTCTTGGCGGGGGCGGTTGACTCCGATACGCCACGGCCATTGCCGACCCTGGACCCGGACGCTCAGCTGCAGACCGGCGCTGGCGTGCCGGATTGGACCTGGCGCCGCTTCGAGCTGAGCTGGAGTGGACCCATGCCGCCCGATCATCGCTTGCAGCTCTTGCTGCTGCCGGCCTCGGCCTCGCTAGCACTGGCGACCATCAGCTTGGTGCTGGTACCGCTGTTGGGGCTGCGGCTCGCTGATCTGCTGCCGACGCGGATGAAGGTCGATCAGTCCGCCGTTCTGGCGCTGGTTGGCGTTGGGCTGATCGCCGGTGCTTGGCTTGCGCCGAGCCCCGCATTGGCGGCTTCTGAGTCAGCACCGGCCGTGTCCGTGTCACCATCGGCGTTCAACCAGGCCTCGGTCACAACGGCATTTCCGCCTGTGGCACTGCTGCAGGAGCTGCGCAATCGGCTGCTGGAGCCGCCGGATTGCGCGCCGCGCTGCGCCGAGATCACCCGGCTCGTCATCGATGCAACGGCGGGCGAGCTGCGCTTACTGCTGGCGGTGGATGCCGCTGCAGCCGTCGCGCTGCCGATCCCGGGTGCCCGCAGCGGCTGGGCACCGGCTCAGGTGGCGCTGGATGGTGAGCCATTGGAGCGCTTGCTGAGCCGGCCCGATGGCCGTCTGGCTGCACCCGTGCCGAGCGGTCGGCATCTGCTGCATTTATCTGGCCCGCTAGCCGGTGTCGAGCAGGTTGAGATCCCGCTGCCGCTGCGCCCGCGCCTGGTCGAGGCTAATCTCAACGGGGTTTGGGAGCTGGAGGGTGTGAGCGCCGAGGGGACGCCGGGAAATCAGTTGCAGCTGAGGCGTCAAGGCGGCACAGCCGGGGCGCTGAGCGGCGGTCTGGATGCGCATGGCTTCGCTGGAGATACCGATACCGATACCGATACCGAAACCACGTTGCCACCCCTGCTGAAGATCAGGCGGACACTGCGCTTCGGTGTCGACTGGGGCCTGACGACCGAGGTCGAGCGGCTCTCGCCGCTGGGTCAGCCGGTGACGCTGCGGGTGCCCTTGATCCCGGGTGAGTCGGTGACGACGGCCGGGGCTCAGGTCAACACCGACGGCGTGCTGGTCTCGCTGCTCCCGGAGCGGGCGCGCATGCGCTGGGACTCGGCCCTGCGCCCGGTCGATCAGCTCAGGCTCAGCGCCGCGACCGATCCGCGGTTGACCGAGGAATGGCGTCTCCAGGTCAGCCCGATCTGGCACCTGAGCGCTGAGGGCGTGCCGCGGGTGCAGCCACCGGACAATGCGGCTGACGCCGCATGGCCGACCTATCGCCCCTGGCCCGGCGAGCAGCTGCGCCTGAGCCTGTCACGGCCGCTCGCCGTCGCGGGGCCAACGCTGACCTTAGATCGCAGTCAGTATCAGGTGCAACCGGGTCGTGAATGGACCCAGGCCCAACTGCGGCTGCGCTTGCGCAGCAGTCAGGGTGGCCGCCACCGCGTGCAGTTGCCGGAGGGCGCTGAGCCGACCCGACTCAGCATCGATGGTCGGCCATGGCCATTGACGACCCAGGAGGCCGCGATCGATCTGGCGCTGTCCCCTGGCGTCCAGATGGTCGAGATCGACTGGATAGCGCCAGCCGGGCTCGATCTGCTCTATCGACCGGCCCCGGTCGGTCTTGGCGTGGCCGGGGTGAATGCGGAGACCCGCGTGCAGCTCGGGGCCGATCGTTGGCTGTTGTGGACCTCGGGGCCTGGCATCGGCCCCGCCGTGCAGTTCTGGGGGCTGTTGCTGGTGATTGCCCTCATCGCGCTACTGCTGGCGCGCGCGCGCCTAACACCGCTCGGCGTTGGCGACTGGCTGCTGCTGGTCTTGGGGCTCAGCCAGGTCTCGATCTGGGTGGGAGCGCTGGTGGTGCTCTGGCTGTTTGCGCTCGGCGCACGGCGGCGGCTCAGTGCGGAGATCGCACCCTGGCGGTTCAACCTGGCTCAGGTCGGGCTAGTGCTGCTGACCATCGTCGCCCTGAGCGCGCTGCTCCTGGCCGTGCAACAGGGGCTGCTCGGCAGTCCGTCGATGCAGGTTGCCGGTAACGGCTCGAGCGCAACCGATCTCAGTTGGTACCTGGACCGCAACGGCGAACAGACGCAGTCGGTAACAGTGGTCTCGGCACCCATCTGGATCTATCGGCTGCTGATGCTGGCCTGGGCGCTCTGGCTGGCGTGGCGACTCCTAGACTGGTTGCGCTGGGGCTGGCGCGGCCTGGTCGAGCCGGCCGCCTGGCTGCCGTCGCGGCGCCAGGCGCTCAGGCGCAAGGTGAGTGAGCAAAACCTGTCGATTGATCTCTGATGGCTGGCAAGTGCCGCGCAGCTAACAGTAGCTCCGGATCACCTCCGCTGAGATCAAGCGCCGCTTTTGGCAGTCACGGACATGGCCAGCAATCACTCCTTAGGATGAGGATCGATTGGATGAGGGGCCATCGGATGGCGGTACAGTATTGTTGGCCTGGGTGGCCTCATTGGCGGCCTCCTCGGCCTGCTTCGCTTCGCGCTCCTCCTTCAACTGCTGTAGGTTGTTGCGCTGGCGGATGTAAAAATACCCGACAACGCCAACGATGAGCAGTAGTTCGAGGGCCTTAAATGAGGCGATATCCATGGTGAGTCCTCCGCAGGATAGACGCAGGGTGGGGGATGTGGAGATCGTTGATTATCACTGAAGAGACCCAGCCATGACACCCACTAACGGTATACGCCCGGTGCATCACCGCTCGCCGAGCGTCTGGAGAGCAGCCTAATCAGCACAGCCGCTGGCCGCAGGGTGCGGCTGATCCGGGTTTAATGCCAATAAGATCGGCGTTGCGACCAGATGCGCCCTACACTCGCAGCCGACCCTCACCCCCGAGGCCGTCGAGCAGGAAGTACTTCTTCTGGT
>NZ_JAYESN010000079.1:0-20423 GCF_034860625.1 Lamprobacter sp. | reverse complement strand
TCGGTGCTATACCAGTACTCGGTCGGTTCTATACCGTCAATGGTCGGTGCTGTACCACTACTCGGTCGGTGCTGTACCACTACTCGGTCGGTGCTATACCTTTACCGGTCGGTGCTATACCAATCGCTGGAACGGCGGCCCGAGAGGCGCGGAGTGAGTAGTGTTGACAGGCTACCGGTGGCCTCCGGTACCACGAACAACCGCGGTGTATCGCGACGCCAGTCGTGGAACGGTCGGTGCTATACCATGCTTTGCGCTCAGCTCGACCCCGGTTTTGGCGTTGGCTGTGGTTGGTTCCTAGGAAGGCTTGGTGTCTTCTGTAGATGCACTAAATCTCGATCGTCGATCTGCCATATCCAGCCGGTGACCTCGGCGAGATGGCGCAACGCATCTTTCAGATCGGCGCGGAAGTGCTTCAACTGTTTGGTCTCGCTCCCCGCGAGCCGGTGGAGCGTCTCGACCTTGTAGGCGTAGGGTTCGGCGTGGCTGGTGTAGAAGCCATGCAGCCATTGCGCGAGTGGCTGCTTCTTGAGCTGCTTGCGCTGCTCCCAATCGACCCGGCTCCAGCCGTCGGGACCGTAGAGCGCGACGATGGCAGGATTGATCTCGATGCAATACTGCCCGGTCTCGTCATCACGGCCACCGTGCTGGATCATCGGGCCAAAATAGGCGCGTGAGCCGTGCTGGATCTCCACCACCGCCGATGCGAGACGGGCGAGGGCGTTCTTCAGCCACTCGACGTTGCGCCCACCGGTCGCGCGTTGGATGTGCTTGAGGAAGCTGTAGGCGGTGAAGTGAATGCGGCAGCCAACACCATCCTGACGGGCTAGGTGCAGACAGTGCTCCCAGACGTCCAGATCCGCTTGATCGAGTCGCCCACCGGTGTAGCGGATCTCGCAGCCATCAACGCTGGTAATCAGCTCGCGGGTAAGTAACCTGCGCGGACCGCGGCGAACAGCCCCGAACAGGGCCGAGCGCAGCGCCACGTTGGGCACCCCACGTACCGCTTCAGGCCACAACGGCAGCTTGATGACCTTCGCTGAGTGAGGCGGTGCGGGGACTTCCAAGGCGCGTTGTTCTAAACGCTTCCCGAGCCGCTGCAGGGCCGTGACCGCTTGGTTTGACTTTGCATCGCCGTCCTCTGAGGGTAAACCAGGTTCCTTGGGCTCAGACCTTCCCGTTCGATCCTGACTGCAACGTTTGTTTTCCGCCATCCTGATTCTTCCCTCGCTATTCACATCTCCGTGGATGATTGTATGGGATCATAAACCATGCCTGGGACATGACAGTACCGAGGCGCTGGAACCTGACCACGAAGCGTGCTGAATGCTCCCCCCTCCAAAGCCTCTTCTACGGTTTCACGTCCACGCTGCCGCCTGACCAGGGCACCGACGCTGCACCATCCTCCCCCCTCCAAAGCTTCTTCTCTTCCGGATGAGCGAAGCGAATCCATCAGACGCGCGTAGCCGAAGGCTAGCGCTCCTTACAAGCCACCGAGCATCCAGCAGCGATGAGCCAGCAGGCGGAAGTGGGCGCTTGCGCCACAGCCCAACCGTTAAGAGATTGTTAAAAAAAACGTTAAGTCGCGCGCGCGTTACGGTTTCGCGAGCCCCCGCCGTTGCTGGGCTCGAGTGGGTATCGGGTGTCTGATATCACGTCAGATGGGTGTTCGTTATCACGTCAGAGGGTGGCCGTTATCACGCGCCATGGTGTCCGATATCACGTGTGATTTCACAGGTTACAAACAGGTTGCTAACAGGTTACCAGCAGATCGCAGGACTGATCTCATTGACAGCAGAAGTCAGGAGATCGGCCGCCGACCCGGTGGCGACCAAGACGAACCCGATCAGAAGCCCGCTCAGAAGCGGCTGAAGGCGGTTTAGAAGCAGGTTGAGGAGAAAGGGCCTGCTCAGCCTCTGGGCGGCTGAGCGGCCCTTGAGGGACTATTTCCGGGGATGGTCGAGAATGACCGCCGAACCACTTCGACGGGCGGACTGGTTAGTCGATTGTCCAGGTTTTTTTCTGCGGGGATGGTCGAGGATGTCATGCACTTCTTTCAGGGTGCCCTTCGCCTTGCGCGAATAGAAGCGAACCATGTCGCTCTCGGGCTGGTAGACGAGCTTGTAATCGGGCAGCGGGTTTTCCTCCGCTATCGCCTTGATCTTGCGCCTAAATTCCTTCAACGTGCAGGTTGAGCCTGTTTTCGTATGCAGTTTTGTCAGACTGATCTGCCAGCTTGCCTGCTTACCGCAGTGCTTGCGGGCGAGCTCGTACAGGCGCCGTTCGTGGGCCTTGGTCAGCAGGAAATAGGCCTTCGGAAGTGATAGCACCTCGTTGGAGAGGATTGCGTTGTAGAGCCATTCCGAGATCACGACTTCGATCGCGATGGTGCGGTTCTCGTCACCGACCGCGGTCACCATTTCCCAGCGATCGATCAAGCCGAAGCCAGCATGGGTGCGTTTGCCGTTAGTCGTGATGTCCGTCGTGATACGGGTACCACTGAGACGATTCAGCGCAGCCTTGATATTGGCGCAATTGCGCCCGTCGGTGCGACGCATGATGGACTTCAGCAGATCGTTGCCCCGAATCCAGAGCGTGCGCGAGATCGGCTGCCCGCGTTCCTGCGCGGCAATCAGCTGACTGGTGCAGTAGATCAGGATGTCCTTGTCCCAGATTGTGGCGAGACCGTAGCCCCCGGGAACGATCGTGACTGTACGACCGTTATATGTGTATTCCCTAATAGTATGATCTTGATTCTTGGAGAGGGAGAACATCGGGTACTCCATGCTCCCGATGTCGTCTTTTGGTACTGCGTCAAGGTCGTCACAAAAAATGTAGTTGTTGCTTGTCCCCTGATCCAATAACGGCGGCTCAAGCCGCTCGTAAGCATCAAGATCCCCGTTCTTGAATGCCACGACTCTTTCCATCCTGCGCTCCTCAACTTTTCTGGAAAGCTCATTTTTGTTGTCGTTCATGCCGGTTCCCCGAGCAGCAAACGACAGCCCGTTACTTTTTTATTACACAGTAACAGATAGGATGAACACAGAATAAAAAAAGGGTTTTTCAAGCAGGACCGTCGCCGTAAGAACATTGAGCTTGAGAAAGACGCGGCCTGAAGCGGAGATTGGATGGTTTTTGCGTTCAAGATGACAAAATGCCGTTGATCAGAATATCTAAATATAACTAACCTTTTAATTTATTTTGCTCAAGCCTAAAGGCCAGACACCAATGGCGATGCCATCGGCTTCGATATGAGCAAATTAATTCAGCCTCGCGGGTAAATGCCGCTTTTGGTGCATCCCTCACTCTGATGTAACGGGAGCGCACCTTTTGCGGGCGCAGCGAGTGATGCCTATGGCTGAGAGGATGGAATGTAAGTAACCTAGCTTGGCACAAAGTTTCTCATTAAACCAACGCGCTTAGTGTGGTATTTGGCGCGAAGTAATAAGCACTGAATCTTTCAGCGTTGGCTGGAGTCGGCGGTGACCTAGTAAAGATTGGCCGAAGCCAGGGTGGCGGATGACAGCTCGAACCTGATGTGACCGCACCTTATTGGTGCGACCTCATTTGGTGCGACCTGTTTTAATCGGCGATGCCGTTTCGCCGCGAAAAAGAGATCACCTCGGCTCGCCCTTCCTGCATCGGTACACCGGTTTTGAGCTTCGGTGTCGGCAGTAGCTGCACCTGTTCACGGCGGTTGCTAAGCAAGCCTGACGGCAGTCCGGCCAGGGCTTCGATGTCCTTGGGATGCAGGCGTAGCTGTGCCAGCAACTGCTCGACGTTATAGCCACCCTGGGTCAGCAACAAGCGGATGGAGCGCTCCATCAGACGTGGTTGCTCCAATGCCAGGCGCTCGTCCTCGGGTTCAGCGCGCACCCAGCCACGGGCGCTGATGTACTTGAACAGGCGTCCAGCGTGCTCCTCGGTGATCAACTGCAGATCCTTGCAGCGGTAGATCATGGCGCCGATCGAGACGCCCCAGCGCGGCTTGAGCATGCGGAAGGCATCGAGCGAGACCTCGGGCAGCTCGTTGACGAAGCTATCGGCGGGCATGAGAAAGGCACTGGCGAAGCGGTGTGCCTGGTTCTCGAGTTCGCGGAACTCATCGCGTTGCGAGAGGGCGCTTTGATCGACGTGCCGATGCAGTACCAGATGCGCGAGTTCGTGAGCAGCGTCGAAGCGCGCGCGCACCGCCGTGCGCTTGTCCGCCGAGAGCAGCACATAGGGCCGGTCATCGGCCAGCGACCAATGCGAGACGCCATCGATGGACGGTGCCGAGAACGCACAGCGTCCGACGACGATGCCGGCATTTTCCAGGACCAGCAGCAGGTCTTGGATCGGTGCTAAACCGAGCCCCCAATGTTCGCGTACCCGCGCCGCGGCCTCCTCGATATCGCTGTTCTGAAGCTGCTGGAACTCAATTCCTCCTAGATCGGGGACATCGGGTTCGGGCAGATCGACCCACTGTTGCAGATCATGGCTGATGCGCTGCAGCCAACGTAGATGCTGGCTGATGCGTTCCCGCGAGCGCTGTGTCGCGTTGGCCATCGAGCGGAAGAAACGCGGGCGATCGCCGCTATCGAAGGGGGAGTTAAGGAAGTAGTCGCGTGGTACTCGCAGCACACGCGCCAAAGCTTCGAGGGCCTCGGGCTCAGGCGTTTGAAGACCTGACTCCCACTTGGTGACGCTCGGCGCCGAACGCTTCACCGCGGTAGCCAGTGACACGCGCGTCAACCCGCGAGCGATACGCGCCTGCGTGAGTTGGAGTGGCTGAAAGCCGGGTGTGCGACCAGCCATGGTGCCGCGAGCCTCATGTATAGAATTGAAACGAACGCCTTGGGTTACTGCGCTGCCTCATGCCGCAGCGGCTGTGCATCCTGCTTCAGGCGCGGCCGGGCACGATCGAACGGTTGGCCAGCGCGTTCAGTATAGGCGGCATAGAGCTGCTCGAAGGTCTTCAGCAGATGCCACCCCCTGAGATCCCGTGTCGGAATCCCAAAGCCCAGTCGCATGGGCAGTGTCTCATCCTGCCCGGAGCCGCTGCGGGCATAGAGTACGAGCACGATGGCCAGGATACCGCCATCCAGATCACGGTTATCCCAGAGCGCAAGTTGCTCGCCATCGCCGGGATTGTGCCGAGCTAAGGCTTGCTTGTAGTCCTTTTGCTCCAGCGGATCACCCCAGCGGTCGATTTTCGCATGAGTGATCAAGAACCGCCCGCACAACGCGAGCATGAATCGGTGCGTATTGGCTTGCTCGTAGCGAAAGCGCATGCCGACATCCTCGACGCTGAGCCGGAAGGCCTCACCACGCTCATAGTAGCGCGTCGTGCCCAGCCGCATCCGATGTGCGGGAACATCGGGTGGCGTGCGAGCGGCTTGCTCGTGGGCGACCAGTGTACAGGTCTGCATGCGCTCCTCGAGACGGTGGAAGAAATCTTCGGGGATCGCGGCGAGGGCGGATTCGAGTAGATCGGGCATCGGACGGGTACCTCGCTGGAGCCGGCGCGAGTTGAGTTTTCGTATACCCTGAGCATACCCTGAAAAACTTTCGCGTAAAGAATAAACCCAATATTTTCCTAGACTTGTAGCGCTTATCGGTTCAACGATTGGAGGTAAACAGCGATATAGCCGATAGGAATTGATCTAATAAAGAATTAAATATCAATGACTTAAATATTATTTCTCCCATGCTTTATGAAGTCATGGGGCATGCTTTGTTAGAGTGGAGGGTTTTTCCACCAATGACGGCATGCTCATGTCTAAAGCCCCTCTCTTCCGTTCTACCAGCCTAATCGGCTTGATCGTCGTCGCAGTCCTCGGGCTGGCACTCTCTTTCGCGCCACGCTCAATTGTCGATGCCTTCCCACCTGAGCTTCAGCAAGCCGCCGACAGCGCCCGTGAGATCAGGCAACAGCTCGCCGGACTCTTCAGCCAAGACTCAGCGCCCAGTCCAGTCGCATCAGGGCAAACGACACCACTTGGAACATTGCCAGATACGCCGGGTAGCTTCTCGACCGCCAAACGCATCCTTTACGAAGAGATTCACGGTGATCGCCGCGTCACCTTCTACTGCGGCTGCAGCTATGATCGTGATCGCGATATCGACCTGGACAGCTGCGGCCTGGAACAGCACGCCGGCCATACACGCGCCGAGCGTGTCGAGGCCGAGCACATCTTTCCTGCGAGCCAGTTCGGAAATTTCCGCAAGTGCTGGCGACAACCGGAGACCTTTGCCGCATGTCGCCAGTCCGACGGCGATGTGATCTCGGGGCGGAGCTGCTGCGAGCGGGTCGATCCGGTCTTCGAGGCTGCCCACAACGATCTGCACAACCTCGTGCCGGCCAATGGGCTGGTCAACGGTGATCGCTCGAATCACAACTGGGGCATGGTCCCCAGATCGAGCGACGAGCGTTACGGCAATTGTGGCATTCGCATCGACGCCAGTATCCGCCGCGTGCAGCCACCGGATGCGGTACGCGGTGATATCGCCCGGACCATGCTCTACATGGCCGACACCTATGGATTCCGCCTGAGCAACCAGGACCGGCAGCTCTATACCGCCTGGAACAGACAAGATCCACCGGATGACTGGGAGATCGAACGCAACCGACGGATCGAACGGGTGCAAGGCGTTGGTAATCGCTATATCAGCGACTATGCCGCCTTGTCAGGACGAGCAGGGACAGCGATGTGAGTCGGTGATGGATCGACTGACCGCCTGAGTGTTGCAGGCAAAGCTGGCGTTTGTGACAGGATGCACATTGGCCAGCTTCCCCTCTCCCTCCAAAGCCTCTTCTACGGCTGTTGCGTCCACGCTGGGATTTGATCAGGGCACTGGCGTCTGCATCCCCTCCACCTTCCCAAGCCTCTTCTGCAGCTTGGTTTCTAGCGCGGAGTGTTTAGGCGCACTCAAGCGCTTGACACTCAGATGCTCCAGCGACAGCACTTCAGACGGGCACTGGCTTCGGTTTCTGTGCTTCGAGCGATGTTGCGTGCGCCTCTTTGGTTAAAAAAGGATTAGAAGAGGGTTAGGGGATTTTGGGAAATCAAAAAATAATATATATTTCAATATTTTATATTGAAAGCATAACAAGCCGACATCGGTGCTATGCCCCACTCTCATCGGTACTATGCCCCGCTTTGCCCGTCGAACAGCAAGCTAATCCTTTGGTTCCTTGGTCTTGTTCAAATAACGCGCCTGACTCGGGGTCGGAATCTTGTGCACATGCACCAGATCGTTGGCATCGATCTCGTAGGACCAGCCAGTCGCGCCCTGCAGACAAGCCAAGGCATCACGCAACTCAGCCCGAAAGTGATACATCTTCTTGGCTTCGCTCCCAGAGAGACGATGCAGTGTTGCCACCTTCATCGCAAAGGGATTGGCATGGGTGGAATAAAACCCATGTAGCCACTGGGCCAGCGGTTGCCGCTTTAGCTTCTGACGCTGCTCCCAGGCAATTTGCGTCCAATCCTCGTTGGTGAAGAGCAACTGCAGACGTGAATTGAGTACGATGACGTAGCAGCCCGCCTGATCGTTGCGGTAAAACTCATCAACCAGTGAGCCACCGTAGCTGTGAGGGCCTTGCTGGATCTCGACGGTCGTCGCCGACAAACGCGCGGCTACGTTTTTGAGCCACTCGCGACCACTCTTTCCGTAACTGCGCCCTGCTTCCTTGAGCAGTTGTCGTTCGCTGGCTTCGACATGATTGCCAAGTGCCTGGCGACGTGCGAGATGCAACAGCACTTCCCAGATATCAAGATCCGATTGATCCAGTCTGGGGCCGGTGTAACGGATATCGTAGCCGTCGACGCTGGAAACGAGTTCGCGGCTCAGGTAACGCCTCGGCCCCCGTTTGATCGCCCCGAACAATGCCGAACGCAAGGCCACGTTTGGCACACCGCGCGTGCTCTCGGGCCAGATCGGCAGTGGCATCTGCAGGATCTTAGCCGTTTCCTCGGCCTGACGTTTCTCGGTGCGTTCGACGCTTGTGGTCTGAAGACGCTGAAGCGTCGCCAGCATCGATGACGTGTTGTCTTCGCCTAGCTCAGCCTGAGCGTCGGGTGAAGGTTCGTCGTCCTTAGAGGCTGTTTGGAAATTTCTATATCAACGACTTACGAAACATTCGCCGGCTTTCTGGATGCCAAATGCCGCCAAAACGGCGACGTTGGGCTGCTGACGACGACGCAAACAGCCCGGGAGCGGGCGCTTTGAAGAATTTCCAAACAGCTTCTTAGAGGTCGCTGCGGTGTGGTTGGTATCGGGCGGGGATTTCGGCGGTGTGCGGGGTCGGCGAGCCATCCAGTGGGCCTCCAGGTGCCGTGACTTTCGGCTCCGATCTTAACCGATGGCTCGGGATCGGGCGAACCATTAGCCGGCATGGCGGCGGCTTCTTCGCTGTTATCTAAGAGCGGAAGTTCGTCATCGCTTAACGATCAGTTCTCGGCGAGGGCCAGATCGTCCCAATGCTGCTTAACATCGCCATCGGCGCTGAGGATTCTCTTGGGTTCGGAAACTCAAACCCGAAGTGTAGCGAGCGCCTCAGTCAACGGACACGGGCGCAAAAACATTAGAAAATCTGCATATGGCGGCCCGTGACAGCTTCGCTAGTTCTGGGCCTGCTCGGGCTGCTTGCGCGTCTGGCTCAGCGCGTGGTGCTCAGTGGCTAGCTTCTCCTGCGCGCTCTACCAGGACGATGCCAATGGCGATGGCGTGGGATTTCCTCATCTGAAAGCTCCTTCTAATCGTCGAAGCCGAGCGCATCGAGGCTTGCGCGATTGAGCTGACCGGTCGGCTCGATGCCTTCCTGTATCTGGAATTCCTGCATCGCCGAGCGCGAGGCCGGTCCCCAGGCGCCGTCCGGGGTCCCGAGATCGAAGCCTTGCGCTTTGAGAAGGCGCTGCACCGCGCGCGTTTGCTCCTTGGAGAGCTTTACGCTGTTGTCGAAGATGACCTTCGCCGGCTCGAACGAAACCTGGAGCTCATCGATGTCCGTTGTCAGCACTCGCTCCCAATCAGCGTTGGTACCGACGGTGAGCCAGTCGATCACGAGTCCCTCGATGATCTTGCTTTCTCCAGCTCGGATGTTCAACCGCTTCGTTGTCGTAGCGCCGACGATCTTGTCGTCAAACGCATCATGAAACCAAATTGCCCCCTTTATGTCTTTGATCGTGCGCTCACCAAGGGCCTGTGTGCCGACAAAACGCACATCGAATACGACGCCTGGGTTGGGCGTGCGCTGGCCCTCGTCGTAGGCCTCTTTGCGAACCAGGTACAGATCTACCAAGCGCGAATCGTCGGCTGACACTTGCTCTTCGGCTGGCTCTTCCGGCGCGGAATCCGTGCTCGCGTCTTGCCCGACGGCCGACGGCGCGGGTTCCTCCTCCAGTGCTGCGACCCGCTCCTCGAGCGCCTCGATTCGCTCGATGAGCGCCGCATTGGCGTCGCTCGGTGCTGGCTCAGTGTCTGCGAACGCCGTTTGCGTGGCACTGAACGCGATCAGAACAAAAAAGGCTGTTGTCAATCTCACGGAAGATTCTCCTCAGTCCATTCCGGGTAGGAAGGGCCGGTCACGGCGATGTCGCTGGCTGCGTAGGGAAGGTAAGTCCCTACGCAGCATCTAGACAGACCCCTATGGGTGCTTCAGCACCGTTACGAACCCGCGTGTTCGCGTGGGCTCTGCAACCTGCAACACTGAGCAGTTCATGCAGGCTTGCGATCACCCGAAAACAATTCTCAAACGTATAGCCAAAGGACCAATACGGTATCAGCTAGTGCCTTCTGCGGCGGTCTAACTCGTCGTGTAACGCCTTGCTGAAATTAGCGTCTTTGACTGAGAAGCCGTTCTTTTGGCCACCGGCTTCAGGCCTCATGCGCACGCGCCCAACCTGTGCAAAGTCACCATCCGCAACGTGTTGTAGGAAACGGTCTAGATCGGCGAGATGATAGTCTTCCTTTTTTCCGGTAAGTGTAATGTTGAAGCCTTTATTGCTTGACCCTCTTTCCCCTTGCAGGCAAGGGTAGACACGCTCTCCCTTTTTGTTGGTTGCCCACATTTCCATGAATAAGCCGTTCTCGTTCACTGTCAATGTCATCTGATCGATCTCGTTATCTCAGTTGGTTTGCGTTGGTTTGATGGTATGGCCTTGATCAGCCAGTGTTTTCCGCTACGCGTAGCGGTTCGTTTGAAAGCTCTAGCGCCGGTATCGCCGCGAGTCCGCTGCCGACGATCCCCTGTAGCGATCCATACATCCCGGCGGTGCTGGTTAGCACCCGCTGCAACTGTTTTTCGCGCTCGGCCCACTGCTTCTCCATCGCCCGGCGCTCGCGCTGGAGCTGCAGTTGCAGGGCCTCGAACCCCTCGACGATCGCCTCCACCCGCTGGCGGAAGTCGTCGCCGGCCAGATACTCGTAGAGCCGCTCCATTTTCTCATCCTTTCCAGCCAGCGCTGCCTGTGCCCGGCTGACCTGGATGAGCTGATCCCGCAGTGCCATTGCCAATGTCGGCCAGAGCTGCAGGCTGCAGACCCAAACACCGTCGAGGCGCCCAAAACCCTGGATGTCCTTCGGCAGCGCGGCGGAGACGATCACTGCAGACGAGGCACCAATGCTGCGCTGATCCTGTTTGAGCTTGTCCAGCCAGGCGTCTTGCCAGCCTTTGGTGTTCTTGGTCTCCCAGACGATCGTGCCGCAGGCCTGGAGCCGATCGTTGTTGACCCGCTGGACGATGTCCGCCCCGCGCATGCCCTTTGGCACTGGCTCGATCCGGTCCATCGGGAACTGCCGTTCGAGTTCGCCCTGGATGTCAAGCTCGAGTACCTCGCCTTGAAGCTCTTGGGAGCCGAGTTCACTGCGACGCTTGGCATCCTCGAGGGCCTCGCGCAGATCGTTGATCTGTTTTTCCTTCTCCTTGAGCTTCAGCTCATGGGTCTTGGCGAAGTTCTCGCGCAGGCTGGTCTCGAGCCGTTGTTTCTCCTCGTCGAGCTTGCGGGCCACTTCCAGATCGAGCTGCTGGGCACGCTCCTCGAGGCGAGTCTTCTCCTTGCGCAGGGCCAGCTCGGTCGCTTGCGCGGTGCGGACCTTCTCTTGCTCGGCCTTCAGGTCGGACTGCAGCTGCTGCAATTCGAGCGCGCTTTGCTCGCGGACTTTGGCTTCCATAGCAGCCTTGTCTTTGGCGAGCTGCGCCGCCTGCTCCTCGCGCAGGGTCTTCTCCAGCTCGGCACGGATCTGTTGCGCCTGACGCTGGCTCGCCTCTTCGAGCAAGCGTTTCTGACGACGCAGATCCAACTCCCGCGTCTCAGCCTCCTGGGCCTTGCGTGTATTCTCGGCTAGCTGGTTCTTGAGATCATCGAGCTCCAGGGTGAGCGCACTGCGGGTGCGCTCTTCGGTCTGGACGACCGCGCGCTGGAGACGTTGAGCGTACTCACCCTGCAGCCGCTGCTCGAGGTCACTCCGGATCTGGTCCTGCAGCACCTCCGAGATCGGAAATTCATGTTGGCAGTGCGGGCAATGGATCGTGGTTCCATTCATGGCTTGGCGTGTCTCCTCGGTCATTCAGCGTTCAAATACACGACTTGGTCGTCATCGACGGCCCGTTCCCAGCGGGGATGCGCGACAACCGTCAAGGTGTCCCGATACTCGTTCATCTGGGTGGCACGACAGGTATCGGTGTCGGGCTCGTCGCTCGGCGCTGAGAACAACTGGACGTCCTCCGCCTCAAGGATCGCGAGCACGTTCACGAACCGGTAGGCAGCCGCCCAGTGCTGCGGCTTCTGCTGGTGTCTTTGCAGATCCTCGAGCGTGCAGGACTCGCTAACGGCCTCCCGTTGCAAGCTCGGGATCGCCTCTGGCCCACCGGGCAGTTCCGGGGTCAGCCACTGATACAGGTAGGCTTTGGCGTAAGGCTGCATGGTGCCTGCGGCGGTGAAGAACGACCGCGAGGGGTGCTCGCGACGCCGTCGCAGCAGCTCAGTGATGTGTCGCTCGAAACCGCGGCGCTTGAGGCTTTGCAGGGCTTGGCTAGTTTTCAATGGCGCAAGGAACTCCTCCCCGGCCGCCTTGGCCGGGGTACGTGAAAGGGGTTAGCGGTCAGAAGCGCCGGGCGCGATTAGCCGAAGAGCTCGGCGACGAAACCCTTGAGGCTAGCGGTCGAGTCGAAGCCGAACGGCACACCGTAAGGGCTCGGTTTTGCCCCGCGATTCACGGCCTCGGGGAACTTGCGCAGGTTCGAGCCGAAGCGCGTTTCGCTGCTGCTCCCAACGCCGCAGCCGGCGCTGATCAGCTGGGCGCGCTTATCGAGATGCCGTGGATGCACGATCAGCTGCGAGTAGGTCTTCGGATTGAAATTGTTCAAATAAACGCTCTCACCGCTGGCGGTGTGGATGAGCTCCTTGTGCTTCTTGGTCTCGTGCGCGACCGCAAAGCCGTTGTCGAGTAGGATGGTTTCGATGGTGTCGATGTTGATCGCCACGGTGGTGGTTACCTCCTCGATTGCAGTGAATGGGACCGATGCGAGCGGCGGCGCGCCTGACGCCGGCCCGGCTGATAGTCCCGTTTGATGCGGCGGTAGCGATGCCCCGCCGTCACGATGACTCCCGTTTCTGTTTCGATGGCATACAAGCCCGACAGGCGCTCGGGCTCCTTGAGACTCGTACCGACCGCTTGCATCAGCTGCCGCCAGCTGCGCCGGTCGAAGTAGCGGATACGGCTGCCATTGGAATACTGGATGCACGCATAGCGGCGCAGAAGCTCCAGTGCTGCCGTTGGAATCGCCCGTTGTTGCAGGCGTTGGCTGGCATGTTCAGTGAGCCACATCGTGGGTATCCTCCGTCGTGTTGTGGGGCAGAAAGCGCCCAAAGGCGCAGCATCTCGCTTTTATCCGGCACAAAAAAACGGACACGAAGTCCGTCACAAACAAGCAACATGGATCAGTCAAGGGTCTACGCTGTCATATAGGGTTCTCCTTAAGAACTCGTTGAACAACGCCATAACTCAGCTTCATATCATGGGCAATCTGGCGAATTGTTCTTCCGTTGCGTTTCAGCATGATGATGTCGCCTTCAGCTTGACGGGTTATCTTGGTTTTCCCTGGATTTGTGCCGCGCAGTTTCATATCTGCAGAACGCTCTCTCAGGTTAAGCTGAGTGATTTCGGTATCAATGCCTCTAATATCTGCGCTAAGTGAGAGAAGCTGTTTTCCAGTATCGCTTTGAGAGCTGATTCGAGGGTTCTCGATATACCACTCCAGCTTACAGGCATCAATTACTTGCAATGCCTTGATAAATCCCGAAAGGCTTCCAGCAATATGGCCAGCATGCCAAAACATGACACCCTTAACTCTAACTGGTGCGCGATAGCACACCCATGTCAGGAAGTCCTGCAAGCCACGATCGCGCGTAATTCCGTTCTCACAATCGGCACCGTTCTCGAACCCGTAAAAAATAAGATTCCAATCGAACTCTTCTCCACGCGCATGGAGACGTTCTCGTTGTGCGGACACAGATAACCCTGTCAGCGTTTTGCGTAGATACGCAGCAACATTCACAGCAACAAACTCGGATAATGTGGTTCGAACTTGGCCAGCAGTGGCCCGTGCGGAGATCAGAAATTTCCTGATCTGTCAAGCATTATACACAGAAAATGATCAGTTTATGCATGTCAATCTTAACTGAAACTAGATATATCTATATCTTACAGGGTCTTAAAAATTTTTCTCCCGATTTTATGGCGAACAGAACGGTTTATACATAAAACGATCACCCCAAGATGCGTGCTCTGACGAAGCGGTTTTTGCGATCGACTCGCTGAAACGCCACGTCGAACGACCAACGTCACAGATGTCCGTTCACCGGATGGATCACCGCAGGCAGTTCGTCATCGTCCTCAAGGTTGACCGCGATCGGCGCCAGCCATTTGACCAGCGCAGTGCGCTCGCCCTCGCGCGGACCCTTCCAGTAGGTATGCCAGTGGGCACGTCGGATATGGGGCCGCGGTCGGGTACCGGTCCTGGTCTCCTCGGAGCTGGCATCGCGTCCGGCGCGACCTTTGCGCAGCGCAGCACCAATGCGTACACCGACGTCCCAGGTCGAGGGCCGATCGGGCGGGAACAGCCGGGTGCCCCGTTTGGTGCGCTTGGGTTTCGGCGCGGGTGGCCGCTGGTAGTCGGCCTCCTCGCTGCAGAGGTAGAGCAGCAGGGAGATCAGCGGCGTGATCCTGGGCGCGAGCGCTGGCGTGATTTCCGGTACCGGAAACCCGAGCCCAGCGATGTGCTTGAGCGCTTCGTCTGCCATTCTCTCGAGCGCGGTCTTCAAATCCCATGCCCCGAGATGCAACGGCACGGGTGTCAGTGCTTCCTTTGTATCCAGTAAAAACCGCAGTTCCTCGCGCGCGTTGTTGGGATCGTACTCGAGATGAGCAAAGAAGCCGTAGAAGCCCTCACTGCAACGCTGTTCGTCGAGCTCGATGTAGACACACCAAGCCGGCATGCGACGCAGCAGCTCGCACGGCAGTTCATCGCTGATCGGGCTATCCCAAAGCGCAGTGAAGAGATCCGGATCGAAGCGGTAGATCCCCTGCGTCGGACGCCAGGCGGCCAAGGCGCCGAGACGCGCAACGTCGCCGATCAGCTGCGGTGGAACACGGTTCGATCCGCCACCGGAGACGACCGAATAGGCACCGGCCAGTGGGCAAAAGACGGTCTCAGGCCAGCCACCAAGCGCCTGTCGATCTTCGCGAAATTGATCAAACCATTTCCAGGCATCAGGGTAGTGGTGCCCTGCTGCCTCGAGATGAAGGCGGGCGCGGTGGGTTTCGGTCATGCCTCGTCGTCCCTGAAGGTCTCGGCCCAATCATCGGCGGCCCAGTCGGCGGCTTCCTGCGCGGTCTGGAACGGGCCTTCGAGGGCAAGGTCAGGCGTATGCACGAGCCAGACATGGGTGACGTCGTTCTGCTCAAGGCGGTAGGAGCCCTCGGGCGTCTCGTAGACGTAGCGGGCGCCGGTTTCCTCGGGGTCGCTCCAGTTGTCGAGCAGGCGCATACGGGAGACCAGATCACCTGGCTCGGCCTTGGCGGCGGTGAGCTCGCGGCGCAGACGGTCGATCTGTCGTAGATACTCGGCGTTCTCGGCGAGGCGGTACGGGTCGGTTTCGCTGCGTCGCCAGCGGCAGTAGTTCTCCATCGCGCGGTCGTAGCGGGCTTGGAGGTCGGTTATCCATGGCCTGTGTTGAACGCCAGTATCAACCATCAGTGTGACTCCCAGGGCTTGAGGCAAGGGATCTCGTCGACGACGCGATAGCGCCCTGGCCAGCGTCCTTTGACACCACCTCGGGTCCAAACGGTCACCACGAAACCACCTCCTTGCTGATGTTCAGGGATCAAGCGGTCGGTCTGTTCGGTCACCAGATGGATGCAGAAAGGTGAATCGCTACCATCCTCCCACAGTAGTTCAAGGGCTTCGCGTCCGCCCTGATCGGGCCAAGGTCCACGCGAAACAATCACCTCCTGAGAGCCTTTGAGCTCACGCAGCATCGCCTTCTGGTTGTCAGGGACCAGCAAGCGCCCGGCACCGGCATTCCAGGTCAGATACAGAATTCCCCGCGTCGCCTGTTCGCTGTCCCAAAAGTTTGTTTTCGTAATTGCCTGACCACGATTTTCGATTAAAAACATGCTCTTCCAATGCCTGTGATTGCATGAACTTGCAGGCTGAAACAGCGGCAACCACTCATGCGGTGGCTGCCATGTTGAACGCTAGCCGAGGACGTTGGCGAGCCTTCGTAGCTCATCGATGAGCCCGGCATCAGCCGGAAGAGACCAGCCGATGGCTCCTGCTCCGCCCGTGCGGATGTTGTTACGGCTCCAGTCATCACCGTCGGCGCCATTGTTGCGCACATACCAGATATGATCATCCTCGATCACCCACCAATCTCCGCCACCGTAGATGTTCTGGGTGTCCAGCAGGCGTACGCCCTCGAGCACATGCGATCCCTCGGGACGCTGACCCTCGGATGTGAAGCGCTCGATCAAAGCGCGTAAATCGCGTTGCGCCGCGGCCTTGCTTTCCCGATCCTGCTGCAGAGACTGCGCCTGTTCGCGATATGCGGCGATCTCGGCATCGGTAGCCGGGCGATAGTAGCCATAGCAGCCGCGCTCGCCCTCATGACCGAGCAGTTGATGGCCGTGCAGACTGGCGGCATCATCCGAGATCCGAAACACTTTGCCAGTGCTCTCGAACACAACGATGCTAGAACCGAGCTCGACCGGCACATTGAGCGGCGGTAATGCCGAGACCGGGTAAAGACGGCGTAGCTTCGATGCCCCGCTGCCCTTTGCACGGCTTTGCTCGGCAAAGTTGGATTCAAATGCTCGTTGACGTGCGGATTCCTTCCGTCTTGCCTGCTCCGATTGGCAGGCGGCGATGGCCGCTTCGAGCCGCTCCTTCAGCTCGGGCCATCGGCTAATGCGCAGGTCACGCAGCTTGTCGACTCCCTTCTGGTACAGATAATCAGGGGCTTTGTCCTCGACATAGCCCAGCCAACGCTCGGCCTCGGCGCGCACCTGTACAAGGGCTGTCTCCGCATGAGACTTGGACCAGTTCTCCAGGATACGCTTCAGACTCTTGCCCTTAGCAGGCGGCAGCACCCAACATTTGCGGTTGGTCTGAGTGATACCATCCCAGTAGCCGCCAGCGCGTTTGAGGCGCTGATGCAGATCCTCATCAAACGGCCCCATGATCAGGATCTCGGTGGGGTTAACCTCAATCCGATAGCCGTTTGGTGCTGTGAGCGCATTTGCGGCTTTGGCTCTCGCATTGGCCTTAGCGGCATCCTGATCGGCTTTAGTGGCAATCTCATCGACCGCGGCTGCCACGCGTCCGGCATGCTGACCAGCTAAAAACTCCCGCTTGAGATCTCCCATGCCAACCCGATCACGGCCTAGCTCCTCGTAATGCTGAGTGGCGAGCCGCCGGGCCAGGGTTGCCAGTTCCTGGTCCTGCTCGTAGGTTTCAGGCAACTGCAGCTTTTCAATCGTATAGCGTTGCATATTTAGAACCTCATCATGGGCTTCCCTGCCCTCAGTGAATAGCTAACGGATAACAAGCCTTGTGCTCTGGCTGATTGCAGCGCCAGGGATGATCTGACCGACCTTCAACGCTTCCAAAATCTCCTTCTTGCGGGCGCGAGTAGTAGTGACCGTCTCCAGATAGTCGGCGGGTAGCCGGGCCTCATCATCAATCCGCACACTCGGCGGATTCCGCTGCACTGAGAGGGCCAGATCTGCGGCCTTTGGCTTGATACCGGTGCGCTCGAGCTCGAGGCGAAGATAGTCTTTGAGCCGCTTAGCCTGATTGGCGGTGGACTTGGCGCGGGCCTCCATGCGTTTGCGGGCATCATCAATAGCGACAACTTCGGCTTCCAGGTTGCGGATGTAGCGGGCCACGTTCAGCGCCTTGTCTTCAAAAGCGCCTTGGAGACCTTCCAGGGTATCTGCGATGGCCTCCTCGGGCAGATCCTCGATAGCGGTCAACTCATCAAGTGCACGGCGGTAATCAGCGGAGAGTTCGTAGAGGGTGAAAGATGCGGGCATGGTCTGCTCCTGATGTTCGTCACAAGCGCGACCCCGGACTAGCAGGGCCGCTTGGCTGGATTAGTGCTGGGTCTGCGCCTCGGCTGGCTGAGTCTCGACGGCTGGCGGCTTGCGACCATTGCCCTTGCTGCGAGCTGGCTTGCCCTTCTCCGCTTCGAGCGTGCGCTTGCGGATGGCGCAATGTTGAGTCAGGGCGGCGCGATCCGGATCACTGAGCGTGGCAATGGACCTTGCTTCACCCCTCCACCAAGTGGTTAGCGCAGGCACAGCATCCACAGAATTGACATCCGCAACCAAGCGCTTGAGCGTCTCCCGGCTAGCGGCGGCGGCTTCGGCATCACCGGCTAGCCACTGGGACAGACTCTCGCCAGTCTCTGGCGTGGGAATGAAGTGCAGCCCGTCAAAAAGGCGGGTGCGGTCCTTGGTGGCAGTGGCGACATGGCCCTCAACCGACAGATCCATGACCAGGGTGAACTCGTACTCGAGCCCGTCGCGCTGCACCGGCGCCAGGCCGATTTTGATCGGCTCCTTCTTGCCTTTGCCGTTGTCAACGATGTCGTAAGCGGTCTTGGTGCGCAGGGTGGCGATGATGTGCAGCTCCGCGCCAAGGATGGCATCGACCAACGCGTTATGGTGCGGTGTCACTTCGCGCCAGGCCATGAAGCTGTTACCGCTTCGGCTGGCGGCGGCGGCCCTGTCGACCAACTCGAGCACGCCACCTTCGCCGCACCAGGCGTGGCTCAGGCTATCGATGATCAACACCTTGTAGCCAGCCGCTGCCGCTCCCTGGATCAGCTCGATGTAGCGCTTCGGGGTGAACGGCGGGCTGATCGGGGCGATGTCATACTCGGTCAGATCCGCGTACAGCGAACCCGAACCGCGCTCGGTGTCGATCATCGCGATCTGACCTTCCGGCGCGAGGCCGCGGGCGATCTGCAGGGCACTGTAGGTCTTGCCAGAACCGGACGGACCGCAGATGGCGAGACGGAGCTTGGCTTGCTGACGTTGGGCTTTGACGAACATAATCAGAAACTCCTGATTGCTATGACAGTGGCACTTTGGGAACCGGACGCTGGGAGGGGGCAACCTCCCAAGCGTCCACTCATCAAAACGGCTCGGACTCCACGGGCCTCAACTGCACGAGCCTTTCCTTTAGATTGGCGATCTCGCCGAGCAGGTGCTTTACATGCTGCGGGTCCAGCTGCGACCAGGCGGCCGAGCGGGCGATACGGGCGGCATCTTCCAGCCACCATTCGTGGTCAAACTCAATGCCGGCGAAGTTGGCGGCATCGGGATTGATGACCTGTGCCCGTCGCAAAGGTTGGGCGGCACTCATGCCCAGCGACCTTTTCCAAGATGGGATTGCACATCCCATAAGCTGCGTGTGTCTTCAAGCGTATCGCGCAATTTATCAGCGGCTATGACGCTACTGCGCAGATCCTCATCCACAACTGAGCGATGGATCAGATCCGGGCGTTCTATTTGATCAACGAGTTCATCGATCAGTGCGATGACAGCGCAGATATAAGCGGTTGAATTAACCGGATGCTCGATAAAAGCAAGCACTTGATCAACTACACGTTCGGGTATTGGTTGGCTCGAGGGAAGACCGAAGCGCTCGCGACGGGCGCGCTCGAGTGAAGCTTCAAACTGCAGATCCAACAGCATATTTAATAGCCCCATTGCGGGATCGGACATGGCTTTAGCCTCCAGGGCTGGGGGGGTCGACCGGATGCCGACCCTTAGCTATAATTATATTTCATTTAGGAGTATTTGCAAGTGAGAAGTGAGAAAAATCATTTGTTTAAGACCCGCTGCGCCAGAAAGATAGCGCGCTTGGACCCTGCTACCGTTGTAAAGCAAAGCCACCAAGCTGACCCAGACCACCCGAGGCCGGCGCCCAGCTGCACCCAGCCAGAACCGGCATTTTGGCGCCTGCGACTGGGAGCAAGACAACGGACAGACCGCGACGCGCGACAGCTCGGACCAAGACCATCGAACCGCGCGAGCCTGGGGCAAGCACGACAACGGCACCCGCGCTTGCGGCGGCAGCAACGGCGCGTGTACGAGCCGCAAGCCGCGAGTTGAGCGGCAGCGAAGCCGGGCCGCCGGACCAAGGATGAAAAGTAGCGCCCGCATAATGAGCGGCGCGCACGCCATCAACAGCAGAAGAGGGACAGGCGCCGGCGGGCCAGTGCCCAGCAGGCCCAAGCGGGCCGAATGCACCTAACACCGATACTCTTGAAGCCAGGCCAGTACCAACAGCGGCAGCCAGAGCGCACGCATCCGCACCTTTGCAGCAGCCAACGACCAATTCAGCACCACCCTGGAGCAACAAAGCGGCCGCCTTTGAAGCCAAAACGGAATCTTTCGGATTGAGCGAGCGCGAGCCGCCAAAGGCCCAAATAGGCGGTGCGATGGAGAACAAGGCGATCTGTGCCATTAGCCGTTACCCACCAAAGAGAGGAGCCAAAGAGCGCTTAAAGAGGCGGCACTGGCGAGCAGGTAGCCTCCGATACGCGAGACCGAGCGGACCAACCAGCGAGGCCAGGGCCGAGAAGAGGCTGAGCGGCAAGCCCAGGATACCCGCAGCACTACTCTACGCACTGGCAGCGGCAGCAGGGCCACTACCAGCGCGTAGAGACCGCGCGCCGATGGCGCAGCACGGAAGCCGCGCCACAGGGCCAGGAAACGAGCTCTACCCTTGAGCATGAGAACCGACCCAAGCCGCGCGCAGTTGAGCCCGAGCCATAGCCGCAGAGACACCGGGGGGCAGGCGGACCTTGACGGCCAGCGGAGGGACGGCTGAGGCCAGGGGGCCGCTTTGCCAAATGGCGCAGCTG
>NZ_JAYESN010000078.1:0-20608 GCF_034860625.1 Lamprobacter sp. | reverse complement strand
GGATCGCTACAACTATGGCGTCAACAACAAGCCGGTCAGCGTCTTCATCGACGAGGCCGCCGAGGTGATGAACGATCCCTTCGTGCAGTTGTTGAACAAGGGTCGTGGTGCGGGACTGCGGCTGACGGTCGCCACCCAGAGCTTCGCCGACTTCGCCGCGCGCACCGGCAGCAAGGACAAGGCCACCCAGGTGCTGGCGAACCTGAACAACCTGATTGCCCTTCGGGTACTCGATGCCGAGACCCAAACCTATATCACCGACAGCCTGCCGAAGATCCGCCTACAGACGCTGATGCGCACCCAGGCCAGTAGTACCCAGTCGGACAATCCACTGCTCTACAGCGGCAATGCCGGTGAGCGCCTGATCGAGGAGGAGGGTGATCTGCTGCCGCCGGCCTTGCTCGGGCATCTGCCGAATCTCGAGTACATCGGGCGCTTGGCTGGGGGACGCACGATCAAGGGTCGATTGCCGATCCTGGTGGCGCCGGAGGCGTTACCGGATGAGGACTCGGCGAGCAGCAACACCATGCCCGCGCTCAAGCCGGCGACCGACACGCAGACGCAGCCAGGCTCACGCTCAAGGAGAGCGAGCGTGGTCAACGCTCAGGACGTCGGTCCGGCGCTGTCGACCGCAGTCGGATCTGAGCCTCAGCGAGGCGGCGCTGTCATGCCTGTTGCGCAGGCTGAGCCCGCGCAACCTCGATCAGGAGGCGGGCGGCTCGATGACGACTGAGTCGCAGACCAAGGCCAGCTGGCTCTGGGCAACCACGGTGGCCATCATCCTGCTGCTGATGGAATTCGTGCTGCTCTCGGCGTTGATCCCGGCCGACTGGTCGACCCGCATGCGCGATCAAGAGGTACGTTGGGTCTCGAGTCAGTTCGGCGAGGAGACGGCAACGGCCATCTTTGCCACCGCGCAGCACGGGTATGGAACCATCTTCCTGCGCTCGGGGCTGGTTGATGCCAGCTATGACCTGCTGCTGCCGGATGCGGCGGCCGTGGAGAAGACGCCCGAACTCGACACGCTGGCCTCGGTGCCGATTTGGCCTTGGGTCAAGACCCGGCTCGATCTGATCTGGTTCTCGATCTATCTGGCGATCCAACGCCTGGTCGTGTTGTTCGCTTGGTGGCCGTTCATCGGCTTTGCCCTGATTGGCGCGGTGGGTGACGGACTGATCCGCCGGCGCATCCGCCTGGCCGGGTTCGACTATCCGAGCCCGTTGGCCCATCGGTTGGCGGTGCGGGTGCTGCTTGGGCTGGGTTTCCTGATCGGGTTCGGGCTGCTGTTGCCCCTGCCGGTGCCACCGCTTGCAGTCCCGGTGCTGGCCCTGATCGCGGCTGCGGCACTGGCGGTCTTGCTCACGCAAACGCAGAAGCGGGTGTGAGGCGTGAACCGCCTCATGTAGGCCGCCGATCGACCTGTCACTGGCTGAAAGACTGCAGCGTTACGTAAGGCCGAACGCATGCGCGCCGATGACGCGTCAGGCCGCGCGTCAATTCCACGCGAGCTGAGCGCGCGTCTGCCAGTAGAGCGTCGGGTCCTCGGCGAGCTGCTCGATCAATGCCTCAGCCTCAGCATCCCAAGGGATCTCGACAGCGTTCAGATTCGAGTGTAGCTGCGCCTCGGTCGCCGCCCCACTGAGCACAACCGAGGCCCAGGGCCGGGCGAGGGCGGCGGCCAACGCCACGGCGTCGAGTGAGGCCTTGAACCGAGCGGCGAGGGTCTCGAGTCGCTGCCGCCGGGCCTGGAAGCTTGCCGCCTGATTGCGCTCGGTGAGGCGCCCATTGGCCAGCGCTTCTTTGATGATCACAGCCAGCCCTGCTCGATGGGCCGCTTCCAACGCGGCCTCGGCTGAGGGCTCGAGCAGGTTCCAAGTCGCTTGTACGGCATCGAACAGGCGCACGCCATCGACCTCAAGGGCCAGCGCCTTGTCCAGAGTGACCGCCTGCCGCGGGCCGCTCAAGGTCAGCCCGATGCGCGTACCTGCGGCCTTCAGTCGCGCCAGCTCGCCATGCACGCGCTGATCATCGAGCACCCCGCTGTCCAGGGTGGCGGAATGGATCTGATACAGGTCTAGGTAGCCGCCGAGGTTGGCTTGGGTCTCCTGCCACTGCCGCTGCAGCACTGTGAGCGAATGGTCCTTGACCTCGTGCTGCTCGGCCTCGATCCGCCAGTCGGCGGTGTAGGTATAGCCCCACTTCGAGGCGATGGTCAGGGCATCGGCTGGTACCTCGCGTGAGCGCAGCCAGTCGCCGAGGAAGGCCTCGCCACGACCATAGGAACGGGCGGTGTCGACATAGCGGATTCCAGCATCCCAAGCGGCATCGAGCACCGCGAAGGCGCGCTCACGCATCGCGGCGATACTGCGACCGCTGACGGTATCCTCGCCATGGCCGAGGTTGATGTAACCAGGACGACCGAGCGCGGCGAGTCCCAGTCCGAGCACGCTCGGCGGCTGTTGATCGATGAGCGGGTGCAGCGGTGAAGGGGTGGGCTGGGGCATGATCAAGCGATGGGGCTGTTCAAACAGGGTTGGTTGGATGGGGCGCGATCGCCGGAACATGGGGCGATTCGCCAGGTCGTTCCTGTCCGCGATTGATGGTCGCAATGTCACGAGCGGAGCACTCAGTCTGCAGCGTCCATCTCTCGGCGACGCATCGGCATCGCATCGCGCTGGCCGGCGTCGAAGAGATCGTGCCGGCCACGCTGCGACGCAACCTCCTGGTGTTCGGCATCAACCTGGCTGCACTCAAAGGGCAGCGCTAACGCAAGGGGTCCAACACCCCATCGACATAGCGCCAGACTCCGTCCTCGCGGACAAAGCGGCTGCGCTCATGCAATCGGAACGAACGTCTGCCGATCCTGTAGCGCGCCACGAACTCCACCCAGCCTTCAGTCGCCTCGGGACCACCGGCTTTGGTGGTCAGGATCTTGAGGCCAATCCAGGTTGGCGCCGGGTCTGCTGCGATCTCATGGGGTCGTGTGCTGGAGTGCCAGGTGGTGCGCAGATACTCGACAGCACCTTGGGTGAAGGCCGTGTAGCGAGAGCGCATCAGGGCTTCGGCGGTGGGTGGTGCTGAGGTGCCGGCCAGGAACGGACCGCAACAGTCGGCCAGGGTGTGTCCGGAGCCGCAGGGGCAGGGCGTCGACAAGGCTCAGGTCCTCTTGGTGGGCAGGCATAAACCGGTTTCGGCGCGCATCGAGTCCTGGATCGGGCTTCGCCGATAAGCCGTTCGGAAAGATGACAACAGCTTCCCGCAGACGTCCGATCGGCACAAGCGCAGTATGATTTCCGGTGGTGGAAGGAGCTGCTTTGCCGACTCGGTGTTCGGGGTGAATTGCCAACCGCAGTTCGAGGTTGCGCCGAGCCCGGCGGCAGCCATCAGCATCCGTTTTGCGCGCAGCAGATTGAGACGCGCCTGTTCGAGGTAGGCTGAGCCCGAGCCTTGAAGCCAGCTGCGACGGCGGGCTCTGCTCCAGCAGAAATCCCGCCGCGCGTGGATGACCTGGCCGCCACCTCCGACGCGACTGCGCTGATTCGCGCGACAGCCGTGCCGAGGCCAATGCCAAACGTGACGGTCGGCGCCGTAGCTACGAATGCCCCGGTCGTGCTTCGTCTCGAAGCGGCCATTGTTGATGATGCAGAGGGCGTCACCTTGGAGCAGTGGGTGTTGCGCCTCATCAAGCCCTGGAATCAGGGCGAAGACCAGGTGCGTGGCCTCCGCATCATCAGCGTTTTGGATCAGCTCCTTGAGAACTGGAAATCCGCGTTTGTATCGATCTCCAAGATCGTTCCTTAACCGCTGAACAACTTCGAGCGGATTTTGGATGAAGCCAGAATAGTCTCCCATCTCCTTCTCCTCGGATTCTCCCTAGTCAACATGTCCTGATTCACGGCAATGGCTAGATTCTGAGTCGAGCTCCACGATGTCGGAGTCGAGCCCCTCACGGTACAGGCGAAACTGCGTCGCTGCTCGGACCTGGTCCACATTCAGCGCAAGCTCGAAGGGGAAGAGTGCTGGATGTGTCAGCAACTGACCAAGCGGCAAGCATGCTTGCTCGGCGTCGACGAGCAGCGCTTCGAGGAGAATCAGCCCGACGTCCGCACTAACCCGCCTTAGGTCGGCCGGCCTTGTAAAGTACCCCGGTGTTGGCGTGTCCTGTAGGACATCCCACTGGACCATCGAGCGGACGATGCGCTGGACGGCGCGGAGCAGCGTGGAACGCGCGCCCCAGCTACCGGCGAGGCGACGCGACAGGACCGCCAGGGTAAAGCTGCCTTGCAGCTTCAAGAGTCGTCCAACCGCTGAGGCGATGTCGGAAAAGATGGGATAGGTCCCGATCATCATCGCCCAGTGCAGGGCGAGGCGTTCCTCGGCGGTGCAGCTGTCGAGCCGCTCGATCGCACGCTGCCGCAGACCGATCGCGGATGGCGGTACCGCGCCCCAGATGTGGCTCAAGACCGTGACCGTTTTGCCGCGTGCCGTATTCGATGTGTCACCACTGACGATGCCATCGAGGAAGGTCCAGAGACCGGCCCGAAGCGCATCGGTCGAGGCGCCGGCCACCGCTTGGGCTGCGGCCGCATCCAGCCAGTCGAGATCGATCCGACGGTCGAAGCCGATGGTCGAGCGCCGGCTCATTGCGGCTCCTTCAGCTGAACGAAGGGCACGATGACCTCTTCCAGTGAGATGCCTCCATGTCCGACGATGCGTTTCCCCTCGGGGATGAAGGCGTTCCTGCCTGTCGCTAGCAACGGCAGATACTCATCGGGCAGACTGGTTGCCGGCCATGGAACGGTCTCGGGGTAGTGTTGGTGCACGTTGTTGCGTGTGAGCGGATGCGGGAAGACATGGACGCGTTCACCGCGCTCGCCTGCAATGGCGCCGACGTTGGGCTTGCCCATGCCAACGCCTTCGATGTTGCCATGATCGGCGGTCAGGAAGATTTCGAACCCGAGCGAGAGGAGACGTCGCGCCAGGTCTCGGAGGTGGCCCTGCTGGGCCCAATGGCGGACGGCGGCATGCAAGCCGCCGGTGCCAGTGACCGTCCCGTGCATCATCTGGTCGACCGTGCCGACGACCACTCCGAGCACCTTGCATGGCGGCTGCTCGGCGGCGTCCTGGACGCGGCCGGCGAAAGCCGCATCCGGCTCGTCCTTCTTCTGGCACAAATAACCGACCGCCGGTCCGCGCAGTCCCTGATCGGCCCACACCCGTGCCCAGTGCTGGGGCTCTTTTTGCGTGGTCCCGATCGATTGCGCATAGAAATAGGGTGGCTCGCCCGCGAAGATCGACTGGCGGGATACCGTCGTCAGGGTCGGCACCCAGGCGAAGACCTGAGACTCCTGGGAGACCAGATCCCGCAGCGACTCACGGACCAGGATCCATTGGTCGAGCGCCATGCCGTCGACGATCAGCAAGGCGAGCTTGCCCTTGGCCGATTGATTGCGCTGGTAGGCCAGGTAGCGGACGACCTTGTCCAGGGTCGTCGGCCAGGGGAGATGCGGGAGGCTGTGGAGCGCGGCGTAGCGGGCTTGCATCCAGTCCGCGAAGCGCGCCTCGATGTCGGCATGGAGCGAGTCCATCCGCGCAGCCAGCTCGGCACCCGCGTCGCCGTCGATCCGCCACCGCAGGCTCAGTGCCTCGGCCCAGCGCCAGGCAAACTGTGACCAGGTCAGATGATCGGCATCGGAATCCGGCAAATCCGCTGTCAGTGCGTCGAGTAGCCGCTCGAGTCGCACGCGACCATCTTCGGCGCGATCTCCCGCCACGCCGACCCGATACCAGGTCCCTTCGACCGAATGGGGCTGAATGGCTGTGCTCGGCGGCAGCAACTCCTCGGTGAACAGCCGCTCGACGTAGACACGCACGTCATCGTGATCGAAAGGAAGCTCCAGCGGTCCTGGAATGGTTGGCGTCGGCAACGGCTGGTCGTGAACCGCATCGCCGCCGCGCGTCAGCAGGAAATGGGACCAGCGCTCACCGAGAAAGACGAGAAACTCCTCGGGACCCGGCACGATCCGGTCGAGCGCCCACTGGTCCCAGCCTCCCAACACCTTCAACTGCTCGACCAGATGGTGGTCGAGCCCCGCTGGAAAGGCGCGCGGGCGATAGTGACGCTGCAGCAGCATGCGCAGCAGATCGGCCGGCGTCTTGATCAGCTCGGGCGCGATGCCGAAGACATGACGCAGCACGAAGTCGCGCGTGGCATGGGTCCCGAGCGGATCTGGCTTGGCCTGCTCGATCGCCTGCGCGAGCCGGTCGAAATGGATGGGATCGAGATCCGCCACGACCGCTGGGGCGAGCATCGGAAAGAGCTCGGGCAGACTGAAGGACAGGATCCGCCCACCGATCCGCGCCTCCTCCAGCAAATCATGCGGGATCTGATTGAGATCACCATGCCCGGCTCGCAGCACCACCACCAGATGCGTTGGCTCGCCGCGATCCCAATATCGGCGAAAGCGGCCCTCATAGGCGAACCGAAAGGCGACTGGATCCTCGAACGAGAAGAGTGCAAATCCGCGCTCGCCCAACCGCTGAACCACCCCTGGCTCGGTTAGCAGGGCGTCCGGATCGCTGACGATGGTCAGACGACTCGCCGCCGCGCTTGCTGGGCTGAAATGGCGCAGGATGGCGGCGCGCCAATCGCCATCGGGTTGGTCGTTCATGGCGCCCCTTCAGCGGCGATGACCGCGATGAACAGCAGCGGGCTCAGCTCAGGCATCGCTTGCCCGCGCCGCGCCAGATCCGCGCGCCAGTCGGCTTCCTCGCGCTCCAGCTGCATTCTTCGATGGTTTCGCACCTGCGCCAAGCCGATGCGTTCGAGGGCGCGCCCGCGCGCGGCAAACGCCAACTCCATCTTGCGACGCTCTTGAGCAATGCGCTCCTGGTGGCGCTGAGCCAGCTCACGGAACAGGACCTCGCCGTGCGTCTCGGCGAGCGCGCGTGAGTGCTTGAAGGCTTCCTCGATGTCCGTCGCTGTCGCAACAGGACGTGGGCTTTGACGCATTCCATCGGCAAGTTCGATGAGGCGGTCCCAAATCACCCTTGCCGTCGGGGCGAGTGCTTGCCCTTGATGCGACACAAACAGCGGCAGCACCCGCTGCTCGCGATCGCTGCTGGTCTTCAGGCCGATCCGCCAAAGTGACCACCAGCCCGTCACCTTGTCGGAGACACCGGGGACGATCAGCGCGGCCACCTGCATGCCCGGCGTATAGAGTGGGAGCCGGGTGGTCAGTCCGCGTATGCGAGCGTCTTCGATGGTGAGGAGATTCAGGCCCATCTCCTCGGCCGTGGCGCGACTGAAGGTCACCGCCGTGCTCTGGTGGCCATCCGGCCAGGTCAGATCCCAGGTCGGAACAAGGCGCTCCCTTCCCTGCGTCTGGACGCGGGCACCCTGATCGACGTGGCCGCGCAGCCAGGACAGGGTCATCCGCTCGGTCCAGAAGGGCATCTGGTGCTCGGCGACCTGCTGCGCGGCGGACGGGTCGAGCGGCTCGCTGACCGCATAGAGACCCGCGGCATCGCGGACCGCGTTGGCGCGGGCGCGGATCGCTTCAGCCAGCGCTTCGGCACGCACCTCGGCCTCGGCCGGCGACAGTACGGCGCCGACATAGAGCTGCTCGAAATCGAGGTCGCCTTCCTCGGAGTCGAGGACATCGGAGAGCTTGTCGACCCCGAACTCGTCCAGGATGCGTTGAAGCTTCTCCTCCAGCACCTCGCGCACCCGCAGCTCCACCGTGTCTTCCAGCGCGAGATTGAGCGCGCGCACGACGTGCTTCTGGCCGATGCGGTCGACCCGGCCGATGCGCTGCTCGAGCTTCATCGGGTTCCAGGGCAGGTCATAGTTCACGACCACATGGCAGAACTGGAGATTCAGACCCTCGCCGCCGGCATCGGTCGAGATCAGGATCTGGGCCTCGCCCGCGAACGCCTGCTGCACGCCCTTGCGGGTCTCCAGGTCCATGGAGCCGTTCAGGGTTGTGACCGGATAGCCGCGCTGGGTCAGGAAGTCAGCGAGCATGCGCTGGGTCGGCACGAACTCGGTGAAGACCAGGATCTTGATGGCCGGGTCGCTCTCCTCGCGCTGCAGGCGCTGGATCCAGGCGAGCAGGGCCTCGGCCTTGCCGTCCGGGGTGCGGGCCTCGCAGCGACGGGCGGCCGAGAGCAGCAGCTCGACCTCGGCGCGCTCGTTCTTCAGCCCCTTGAGACGGGAGTTGAGTAGTGCTTCCATCTGCTCCTGCCCATCGAGATCCACCCAGTCGTCGCCCACATCCTCCTCGAACAGCGACAGTTGACCCATGGGCTGCTCCAGCACCGCGAGCCGTCGCTCCAAGGCGTTGCGGATGGCTGCCGTGCTCGATGTCACGAGCCGCTGCATCAGGATCATGAGGAAGCCCACCGCGGTCTTCTTATCGGCCAGGGCGCGGTTGTAGCCATCCCGCACATAGTCGGTGACCGCCTCGTACAGCAGACGCTGCTCGCGGCGCTGATCGTCCCAGGCGACGGGTACGATTTGCGTCAGGCGTGGCTTGAACAGCGGCTGACCCTCGGCGTCGATCGCCCGGCGCTTCTCGGTGCGGATCACATAAGGGGCGACGTTCTCGCGCTTGACCGAGGCATCGTCGGGCAGCGCGTCGGCATCCAGAAACCCGATCAGCCGACGGAAGGCATCGGTCTTGCCCTGATGTGGCGTGGCCGAGAGCAGCAACAGATAGGGTGATGCCTGGGCGAGCGCCTCGCCAAGCCGAAAGCGTGCGACCTGCTCGGAGCTGCCGCCAAGCCGATGGGCCTCGTCGATGACGACCAGATCCCAGCCGGCCGAGACCAGATCCTCGAAGCGCTCGCGGTTATAGGCGACGATTTGCTCGCGCGACCAGCCGCGACGCGTGTCCAATGGCTTGACCGAATCGAGCGGGCAGACGATCTGATCGTGCAGGCGCCAGAGGTTTTCGGTCTCGTCGACCCCGGCCAACTGGCGCCAGGCCGAGAAGTGCCCGGGCTGGACGAGACGGAAATCCTCGTTGAAATGGGTCCGCATCTCGCTGACCCACTGACTCGTCAGACCGGCCGGGGCGATGACCAGGACACGCCGCACCAGTCCACGCACCTTTAGCTCGCGCAGTACGAGGCCGGCCTCGATGGTCTTGCCGAGCCCGACCTCGTCGGCGAGCAGATAGCGGACGCGATCGCCCAAGATGGCGCGTTGGAGGGCATGCAGTTGATGGGGCAGGGGGATGACCGAGCCTTCCAGCGGCGCCATCAGGACATCGCGCTCCAGTGCGTCAAGGATGCGCGCGGCGGCGCTGACATAGCAGAGGTGATCCAGCGAGGGCGGCGACGTATCCGCCAACGGGCGGAGTCGACTCAAAGACAGACGGACGATGGCATCGCGGCGGGCGAGCCAGACCTGGGCGCTACGTTCGCCCCAAAGGGCGTCGATCGCGATGATCCGGCACGGCTCATCGTGGTCGAGGCTGTAAGACCAATCGCCAGGGGCAATATTCATGGGGCGGGCGGCCTTGCGTCGCGGATCAATCCTTAAAAGCTTGTTCCAGCAAGTTGGACAAGGCGTTGGTCGGCCTTTCGGATTCACGCGTTGAAATCGAGATGCAGAAATGATGTCGTCATCAGGCGACTTTGGATAAGTACTCCGCGACATCTCGGTGGTAAGTCGGTGGCGGTAAGGACTTTCCTTCCTGTTTCCATAACGTCAGCCACTCATCGACGATTTCACAGAGCGCTGCATAGACCTGCTTTTCATCGTCGCCATGACAGCAGGGGCCAATCACGCCAGGACATTGGCCGACAAAGCATTGATCTTCATCCGACCATTCGACGATTTTCAGGTACTTGGCACTATCATTCATCGCTTGGCCTCCTCGATCTTTTTCTGGACTTCACGTTCTTGGTAAGGCTTGGCGTCGTCGCCGAGCTTGCCGGAAAGCGTGATGCGAGCCCCGGATGTATGCTCGAGATTCCGATGACTGCCTTTCCCGCCGCGATTGATGAATCCAGCGCGTTCAAGATCCCGCAGCAGTTCTCGAATTTTCCGAGGCATCGTTCCCTGACCTCGCCTGCCTAACCGTCGCTGCCGATGCGCGTGCGCGCATTGTCGTAATAGAAGGGTAGCTGCTCGTCCTCGAGCAGGACGGTTCCGGGCAGCTTGTCGCCGATTCTGACGATGGTGGCATAGTCGCGCTCCTGCCAGCAGGCCTTGAAGCCGGCGCGGACGGCGTCGGTCCGGAAGAGTGTGAGCTTGCGCTGGGTGCTGGCCTTGTACTCCTCGAACTCCTTGAGCAGCGCGCGCTCGCGCAGTTGCGCAAGATCGGCTTGCTTGTTGGGATCGGGGACGTACCAGCGGTCGCGGGCCTTGGCGATGAGCTGGGGATCCTCCTTGTCGAGATTGCGGAGATCCTTGAAGTTCGACGACAGATAGCTGTGGATCTGAGTTGGGACGGGGCCGCGGCCGTCGTAGTGCAGGAAGTTCTGGTCGAGGATGATCTTCAGCTCGACCGTTTCCTCGTGCTTGGCCCAGGCTTGCAGCTCGCGCATAAACTGAGGCTGGAGATCCTGGAAGCTCTGCGGCTTGTCCTGGAGCTGTTGGCGCACCCATTGAATCGCACTGGCCTCGTCGCTGACGAAGAGGCTGAGCTGGCGCAGCTCTCTGGCGGTGGTGCGTTTGCGATCATACTCGGCCGCCTGTTCGGAGAGTAAATACAGGCCGTCGCGCTCGGGGAAGCGTTGCGCGAGCCCGCGAATGAAGTCGGGGCCGGAGATGGGGACGCTCAGCCCCCGCTGCACATGGAAGGCCGTCATCCGGTCGAGCAGCCGTTGGGCCGTTCGTTCCACGACTGCGTCGATGGAGACATTGCCGAGGTGCTCCTTGACGAAGGCCCAGGCGGCCTCGGGTGTGGCTTGGCCCAGCTCGAAGCGCTGCGCGAGCGCCTCGGTGGGCTTGTAAGCGGAGATGACCAGATCCTGCTTGACCGCCGAGCTGGTGACCTGGCGGTAGGAGCCTTGTTGCTTGTCGAGGGTGCGGACATCGGCGACGACGAAACCGGCGACGCCAATCGCCTCCTGGATGGCGCGCCAGATCGCGTTGCTGGAGTTGCTGAAGACCACGGTCATCCAGCGGCCGGGCTTGAGCAGGCGGTGATACTCCGCGAAGCAGCGGCGCATCAGCTCCTGGTAGTCCAGGATGCCCTTCTTCTTGGCCTGGTCGACGATGGCCTCGTCGGTCGGATTGGTCAGCACACCATGCCAGGATTCGACCAGGAAATTCAGGTCGGCGTAGTAGATGTTCTCGCCGAAGGGTGGGTCGGTGAAGATGTAGTCGATGGATTGGTCATGGATCGGGACTGACGAGCAGTCTCCGGCTTGGAGCATTGCCGAGCCTGCGCTTGAGGGCATCGGCGTGAAAGACTTCAAGAGCCTCGGTAGCTTGGACGTTCGCTTTCCTTGATCGTAGAGGATGTACCAAGGGCTTACATCCACGATCTGCGAGCCAACGTAATAGACGCCGTTTAGGTATTGATTGACTTGTGAGTAGTGCGTTGGAGCATATCGAGCAAGCACTGACATCCCCCAAATCGCCTGCTCCACGAACCACACGACCATGCGTCGCGCCGATTCGTCGCTGATCGCATTTGCCTTGCGCCAGAGCGCCGCGAGCGCGTGAGCGGCTCGGGGGAGAAACAGATGGTGCGCGCGGCTGAATCCCTTCGGCTCGAGTCGCGAGCCGTGATACATGTCAGCGATTGGGAAGGGGGTACTCGGCATCTCTTGGGGATAGTTGAGATGGTCGATGCGATCAAGCACCTCCAAATCCGCATCTGAAATCGGCCGGCTATGCATCGCCGAGCCAATGTTGTAGTTCACCAAGACCGGGCGGAGCACGATGCGCTTCCAGGTCTCGCCCGTGATGGGGTCGATGCGCGTCTCGAAGGTGCGCTCGAGCCGGTCTTTGTTCAGCTCGACCCCACAGCGCGGACAAGGAAACTCGCTCCGCGTCTTGCTGGTTTCCTTGTCCAACGCCTCTTCAAGAAAATTCACCTCGCCCGCACACTCCGGACAGGAAAACACCTCGCTCCAAACCGTATAGTTGATGCGCCCCGTGGTCTTGCTGTCGGTATGCAAGACCTCGTACATCCAGCCCAGCTCCGCCTCGGCCTCGTCCAAGATGCGCTTGGCCTCTTGCTCGAAGCGCTTCACATCGAAGGGCAGGTTGTAGCCAGCCGCGATGAAGCTGGCCGCCGGCCCCAGGTCATTGAGGATGACCCTCCGCGCGCCCCATTCGGGGGCCGGATGACCCGCTTCCTGCCACTCGGCCGCCAGCTTCTGGCGATAAGCGGCGGGGGCCGTGCCGCACCACTGAGCAGCCAGTCCGGTCATGCCCGAGCCGCAGAAGCCGTCGAGCACCAGATCGCCGGGGCGGGTGTAGTGCAGGATCGAGGGAACGATGGCGAGATGCGGCACCTTGGTGTGGTAGCCGTGCGCCTTGTAGAGCTGATCGGTCTTGCCGACGCTCACATCGACCGCGAAGGGCTCGCGCTCGTAGTGCGCGTCCGGATCGTAGGGCTTGCCGTGGAGGCGCACGAAGTCGGCGAGAAAGGGATTGGGGCAGGCCGTGTAATAGGGCGGGTCGGACATCCGCAGAATGGCCTCGTCATCGCCCTTCGGAAATCCCGGCGTCTGTCTGAACTCTGGATCCTGGAGCTTTTCGCGTAGCCGTTCCAGGAAATAGGCCCGCCGCGCCGCCTCATTCTCGAAGGTCATCCCCAGACACTCGACCGGGCCGCTCTCGGTCTGCGTCGCGTCATTCAGGGCCAGCTTGGCTTGAGGATCCTGGGCGAGGTGGGTGGTCATGCGTCGTCTCCGGGCAAGGACGCGAGCAGGGTGCGGCCTGCGTCGGTGAGGCGATATTTCTGCTGCGAACTGTGAGGCTTGTCGGGGATGGTCATCTCGATCAGTCGTGCGGTCAGCGCGGGATTGATGTAGGTCTCGCGCACATGGGCGCGGTCCTTCAACGTCAGTCCTTCGCGGATCGCCTGAGCGCCTAAGGGGCTGCGCTCAGCCAGTAGACGAAGAAGTGCGACAACTGGTAGGTCCACTGGTTGGGTGACTGGTTGGGTGACTGGTGGGGTCGCCTGCTCGTCGGCTGGTTCGGACGGATGCGGGCCTGCGCTGGCATCCAAGATCTCGATGATGTGCGGCGCGATCCGCACATAGCGGGAGGAGTCGTCCACCGTTTCGATCAGGCTGTTATCGAGCAAGTGCTCGACCATTTTCCGAGTCTCGCGCGCGGAAGCGCCAGTCGCCATCCGTGCCGAGGCACGGTCGGTCGGGCCGACGCGCCGCAGCCAGTCGAGGATGCGCGCCTCGTCCGGCGAGACGCTCGCGCCGAGCTGTGTCTTCCAGAAGGCGTCCTCGCGCTTCGGGACGCGCTCCCAGCTCAGAATGAGTTGATAGGTCTTGCGACCGGGGTCGTTGACTACTGCGGGCGACGTTCGCTCGACCTGTCTCCAAATTCGCACGATGGTTGGTAGCCCGGTTCCGGCCTGCTCGGCAAATCCGATCTGGCGCATGAGACGCGCGAGCCTGGGATTGCGCAGATCGCTTGCGCCGCCATCGAGCATCTCCGGCAGCGACACGAAGGAGTCGCCGGGGTTATCGAACAGGGTGCGGTCGCTATACCAGAGCACGCGCGCGGTGCGATGCGGGTCAGAGTAGTCTTGATGGATCAGCAGGTTGACGAGCGACTCGCGGAGGGCGGGGTATTCTGGCGGATGGGCCTCGCGCTGGAGCGTGCTGGGATCGAGCGCGAAGGGATTGGGCACCAGATCCAGGAAACGGCCGATCAGGGTCCGCAGGCCTTCGATGATGTTGCCTTCGCAGAGCACGCGGTCATCGAAGCGATGGGCGGGCGCTTCCTCTGACCAGGGCTGTCGGATGAGCCGGAAATCGACGAGACCGCCGGGCTTGAGACGCGCGGTGAGCTTCGGGCGACCAAAAAGCAGGGCCGCGGCATGGGTAAGCTGGCCGCTGCGCATCAGCCCGAGCTCGTCGAGGAAGTCAGTGTCGCTCAGCTCGGCGAGCGGCCGGTCCGGATGACGCTCGCGATAGAGGGCGCGCACCCAGCGCAGGCTCGCCGCGTCGAGATCCTCCAAGGTTGCCTCGGGCAGCGACTGCACGTCGAAGGTCTCGCTCGACGCATCGCGTAGAAAGCGTGCCTCCTCTTCGGCCGTGCATTTATGATCGCGAGCCGCGACGCGGATATAGGCGTACCAGGCCTTGTCGACGCGGACCCGGATGGGTTTGTCAAAGCGTCGCGAGGGTGCGACGTAGAAGGCCAGCACGGTATGGCCGTCGATGACGAAGTGGTGCGGGCGGACCTCGACCGGGCGCGAGAACTTCTCGGTGCTGCGGCAGCCGCCGAGGAAGTCGTTCTGCATCCCGTCAGGGTCGTCGACGCCGACGATCTCGAAGCGCCGCTTGACCTCCTTGACGCCGAAGACGATCCAGCCGCCGGCGGTGTTGGCGAAGGCGGAGACCGTGGTATAGGCATCCTTGGGCACGCCGCCGGCGGCCCTCTTCACCTCAAAGTCGTCCCACTCGATACCACGCAGACGCTCGAGCAGGGTTTCGCGATCCAGGGTGTCCATTACAAACTTGTCTCAGGCACCGAATTGTCTCAGGCTTTCCCCGTCGTCTTCTCGATGACCACGCGCACCCTGGACAGGTCCTTCCCCTTGGTGATCCCGGCGACGAATCCGTCGAAACGCTCCTTGAGCTCCGCCACCGTGCAGGGCAGGCCGCCCTCCACCAGTGCCGCGTGCAACCGGTTCTCCGTGAGGAGGACGCGCTCGAGGCCGCTCAGAATCTCCTGAAGCGCCTTCACGAAGGCCGGACTGATGGGGTCGGGCAGTTGGCCGTCCGCCAGGAAGGACTGCACGGCAGCGCGCCCCTCTGGGGTGCTGGCCAGCTCGATGTCGTTGGCGACGGTTGGGTCTTGCAGATTCGTCAGCAGGGTCGTGGTCCAGCTCTGGATCAGGCCGTCGAGCGCGGTATCAAGATCGGCGATTCGCTCGGCCGCCCGCGTCCCCAAAAACGGCTCCTCGACCGGACGGTAGTGGCAGTGCGGGCAGACCGGATCGGTGTCCAGATCCTGTTTGGTGAGACTGAAACAGGTCTTGAGGCCGAAGAGCGCGTTCTGGACGTCGCGCAGCTGCTGGGCCGGCATCATCTCGACGGTCGCGAGCTGCTGAAGCTGCTTCAGGCGTGGGTCTTGCATCAGACGGCTCTGGCGCTCATTGTCGGTCGCGCCGAGACGCAACTGCTTGTGACTGTCGAGATAGACGTGCTGGTAGGCCGCCTTCAGTTCGGCAAGCGCCTGACCGAGAGTGCGTTGGAAGCTGGCGTCGGCGCGGTGCTTGGGACTGGTGATTTTCGCCATCAGCTCACCGCGACGCTCGCGCATCCGGTCGATCCAGGGATGACCGGCCTCGAGGACCGCCTCGGCTTTTCCGAGATAGGCCGTCGTGGGGCCGACCTGCGCGACAAGCTGGAGCAGCTCCTCGACTTCGCGCACGCGCTTGAGGCCCGACTGTTGCGCCTGGATCACCGTGGCGTCGTGCGGAAAGCTCTTGAGCTTGCCGGCGGTGTTGAAGGCTTGCAGGGATTCGAGGAAGCGCTTCAGCTCGCCTAGGTGTTGGCGCCATTCGGCCTGCTCGGGCTCGGACAGGATGGGCTTGCCCCAGAGCACCAGCTCGGCGACCTGCGCCTGAGCCGTGACCACCTTGTTGACCCATTCGGCGACCTTGCCCTGGATCTGGGTGACGGCCTCATCACGTTTGGCGGAGTTGACGATGAGTCCCTTGGGCACGCCCAACAGATCGCAGAGTTCCTGCAGCGCGCCGAGCGGCAGATCGCGCGGACGCTCGATGTGCTTGAATCCCGCGAGATCCCCGATCGGGAGCTTGGCGAACTGGTCGATGGCGCCGGCGTCGATCTTCTTGCCGGTGACGCTCAGGACCAGATCACCGCTGTGGACGAGCCCCGCCAGCACGACCGCGAGCAGCTCGGGCTCCAGCCGGAAACGGGTCCAGTACTCGACGCCAGCCTGCTCCCGGACCAGCTCGGCGCGATTCAGCACCTGGCCGTCGCCCTTGGTCCCAAGCTGCTCGATGATGGACTTGGCGTAGCGCGACTTGCGCGGACGCAGTTGGTCGCCGTCGAGCATGTCCATGGCATCGAGCACGGCCGCGCCTTGCTTACTCTTGACGCTGCCGGCGATCCAGCGCAGCGCATCCTGGGCAGCCTGGGCACGATTCGCGCGGGTGATCGGCATGCTGAAGATCGGGTAGTCGGGCGCGGTGTCCTCGAAATGGATCGCGAGCGAGACCGCGGCGGCGACGTCGATGGAATCGCGCACGCTGCCCCGCGCGGGGGCGCGCGCGAAGAGCGACTGGAGCAAGGCGCCCAGGTGCTGCGCCTTGCCTTGGTAGGTCACCTCGAAGGCCGTCGTCAGCTTCTCTTCCAGCCAGGCTTGCATGGCTTGCAGGTGCTTGGCGGCATGGCCGTCGTAGGTCTTCTTGTTCTCGCCGGAGGCGGATGCCGCCTGCTCGCGGGCACCGGCGTAGAGTCGAAGGGCTTGCTCGAAGGCCTCGTCGCGCTGGGTGAGACGGAGGAAGACCTCGTCCGCCTTGCGCTCGTCCTTGAAGTAGGGCGGCTTGAACGGCTGAATGAAATAGAGGTAGAAGTCGCGCGGCGGCTGCGCGGTGGATCGCTCGTTCGGGGCGCCGAAAAAGAGATAGCCGCTCCGTCCGGCCTGGCGCTCGCGCCACTGAAGCTCGTGCTCCCAGATGCGGTAACCGGCGACATAGGCGGGCGCGTCCGGATCTTCGAGGACGACACGGCGTAGACCGTCGAAGTAATACCGATCGAGCTGCTCATCGCTCAGGGTATCGGCGCGCCGGGCGATCAGCGAGTCGAAGTCGATGTCCTTCTTCAGATCGAGGTAGTACTGGCCGTTCTCGCGATTGAACGAGAGGAACTGGCCGCTGACGGTCTTGACGATCTCGGTCATGACCGTCTCGACCGTGGTCTTGAGGAACTCGGCATCCCGCTCCGGCAGCGGCAGGAGCAGACAGAGATCATCGCGCAGCTCTTCGACCGTGGCCCCGATGGGCGCAAAGATGTCGCTGGTCGTCAGCCGATGGACCGACAGGGCGTGGATGATCCGCAAGGCCGCAGGGCGATACTGGGGGCGGGTGAATGCCTGTTGAATTCGCGCCTCGAGGACATCGGCCTTCTCGATGACATCGCGGATCTCGGGAATCGAGCGAAAGGATGCGTTGTCCTTGAGGTTCTGCCAGTAGGCATCGTAGGCGATGAGTCCGGGGGCGTCGGCCGGGACGGTGTCGGCGAGCTTGCGACGGATCGCGGCACTCAGGGTTTTGAGGACCTCGCGCTTCTCGGCGACATAGACCCGCTCGAAGATGTCGAGATAGGCCGGATGCACCGGAAAGAGACGGACGAACTCGTCCATCTTTTCGTTCATCGAGCCATAGAGGGGCGCGAACGGGGTGAGATGCTCACGCACCAGCGCCCGCTGCTTGGCGTCTTTCTTCAAAAGCCGCTCGGCCACCACGTGGGCGATGTCCTCGCGGGCGATGCGCATTTGCTCGAAGCGGTCCTTGACGCGACGCAAGCTGTCCGCGGCGAACTGGAAGCGCGGGTTGTCGAAGAGGCTCTCCTGCACACCGGCGATGAAGCGAAAGCGTGAGCCTTTGCAGAACTCGCCGACCGCTCTGAGAAAATTCAGGTTGCGCATCAGCGCCTGCTCGTCGTTCGCGCGCAGATAATCGAGCAGCTCGTCGAGGACGAAGAGCAGACCCTGATGTGGAAACTGAACCGTGAACGCGGCCATCATGCCGGCGAAGACGTCCTTGTGGTTCTTGATGTCCTCCTCAGCGGGAACCTCGAAGTCGATCCCGCGCTCGGCGAGCTGATCCTGGAGCGTCTCCATGACGAACTGCCGCAGCGGCATGGCCGAGTTGATCTCGGCGCGGATGACGACGAACCGCCCCGCAATCGTGGCGGCTTTGTCCGCCACCTTTGGGTTGGTCATCGCGCTTGCCAACGCCTCATGCTCGGCAACTGCCGAGATCACGGCCTGTAGATGCGACTTGCCGGTGCCGTAGTTGCCGACGATCAGCAGTCCCTTGTTGTCCGCTGGCTTCTCAAACTGGAGCTGGGAGAAGACCAGCTCGGTCAGCTGATCGCCCATGCGCTCGGAGATGACGAAGGTCTCGACGAGCCGTCGCGCATCGTCTGCGCGGTCGGCCTCGCGCAGTTGAACGACGGATTCGATGGGGTCGAATTGGATGAGATCGTCGTAGTTCATTCCGAGGTTTCCATGACCGTAGAGGGAGTCCCGTTCACTGGATCGTTCGTTTGCGCCCGAACGATCACGGCTTGGGGATCTTCGAAACGGCGATATTCGGGGTGATCAGGGGTCGCATAGACGAGTGCGCGGCCGTCGTAGAAGCCGCGCCAGGTCGCGACGATGGTGCGATTGCGCGAGAGGCTCTGGAGCAGGCGTAATGGATCCTGTTCCAGATCGGGATGGAAGAGCATCTCGAGATTGTCAAGCAGAACCACATCGCCAGTCTGCTCGGCCAGCAGATCGCTCAGTATCCGCGCAACTCGAAGGGCACGCTGACGGACGGTTAGCTCGAGCAGTCGCTCCGCCAGGGCCAGATTGACGCTGAGGATTGGCCAGTCATGCTTGGCTGCGAGCGCCTGCAGCGCTCTGGTCTTGCCGGTGTGGTGGGCTCCGACGACGAGCACCAGTCGGTGATAGAGCTGAGATGCCTGCTCGATCTGGCGTTCGATGTTGGAAGAAATTGGAAGAGACAAAACCTGTCGACTCCTTGGCCTGCTGCGACCTAGAGCGGCCACTTCAACGATCCGGTCGCACGAACGCGTCCGCTTTCAGGGCAGTGTCATCTGTCCAAGGTCGCGCTTAGTAAGGGCTGCTTGGCGCGCGCCGCGATGAATGCTTCTGGCTCCGGTTGGCATCTGTCGTATGTCTGAGACAAATTAGCAGTATACGCCATGCCCCATGTCTATCCAGCTTAGTCTGATGCCCCCGTATTCAGGTTACGGTGGAACGAAGTGGGTGGCGCAGGTCAGCGGTTTGGACCCGAAGACGGTGCGCCAAGGTCGCCTGGACGTTGAAGCGGGGTTGTCGGACTATCCGCGTGATCGCATTCGTCGCGAGGGTGGAGGGCGCCCCCTTAAAAAAAAGGATCCGCACCTTGAGGCGGACCTGCTTGGGCTGGTTGAGCCCGACACCGGGGGTGATCCCGAAGGTCACGCCCAGTACACCCGCAGCAGCTTACTCACACTCGCCACACGTCTTGGGCGTGGCTGTGCCACCACGGTCGGGCGTTTGCTCAAGCCGCTGGGCTATTCGCTCAAGACCAATGTCAAACGCCTAATCGGCAAAGCGCACCCGCAGCGCGACCAGCAGTATCGGTTTATCCAGCGTCTCAAGGCGCAGTTTCGCCGTCACGATCAGCCAACCATCAGCGTGGACGCCAAGAAATCCGAGCTGATTGGTCGATTCAAGAATGCTGGCGCCCGCTATTGCCGCCGTGCCGATGTGGTCAACACCTATGATTTCCCCAGCGATGCCCACTGTCGAGCGACCCCCTATGGGGTCTACGATGAACAGGCGAACCAAGCGCTGGTCAGCGTCGGCACCCACGCCACAACGGCGCAGTTTGCTGTGGCCTCGATTCGCCAGTGGTGGGAACAGCTGGGTCGAGCGCGCTATCCCAAGGCCCACCACCTGTTCATCGAAGCCGATGCAGGCGGCTGCAACGGGCATCGGCCACGCCTGTGGAAGCGCGAGCTGCACCACCTCGCCAATGACACCGCTCTGAGTATCACCGTTTGCCACTATCCCACGGGAGCCTCCAAATGGAACCCCATCGAACACCGTGTCTTCAGCCAAATCAGCCGTAACTGGGCTGGACATCCGCTGCGCTCGCTCGACACCATGCTGGCATTCATCCGTGGGACAACCACGGCTAAGGGGCTCGAGGTCAAGGCCGTCCTCGACACAACGGCCTATGCCAAAGGCATCAAGGTCAGCACGCGAGAAATGGCGACACTGAACATCCGGCGGCGACGGCTCTGCCCCAACCTGAACTACACAATCAGGCCAAATCAATCACTATGGACTGTAAGTCCATAGTATGGGTTGCGGACTGAAAGTCCTTGTCCGCAGACTGAACTGCGGACTAAAGATGATATAAGGAATCGCTACGCGATGCTGAATTTTGATTCGAGAGCTTCCTGGGGAAGACATTACTAAAAGTCTTGCACTGAAAGTGCATAGTTTTTACTAACGGTTGGGACAATAAATCGGGAAGTAGTTAATGGACACTTACTAAGCAAAGACACCAGATAGCCGCGCACGCGCAGTTCCAGATCGATCAGCCGGCCTTGACCGAAGTCGACCTTGCCCTCGGCGATCGACTGATCCAGGTCGAAGCCTGCTGCCGCGCGCGCCGGCTGGTTGGTCAGGGCCTCG